>PBKI01000022.1 GCA_002721385.1 Gammaproteobacteria bacterium | reverse complement strand
ATTTGTAATATCGTCTTCTGCTTGTGCGTAAGCTAAGCCAAAAGCTGCATCCGCATCTGTTACTCCATGAACATGAGGCACTCCATAAATATCTCTGGTAATTTGTGCACTATATTGATGAATTATTTCATTTGCTGAAGATGAGATGGCAAATACAGATACAAAAAAAGTGGTTAGCATATACTTAATATTTATCATCATCATGTTTTCCTTTAGAGGGACTATTTATTTCTTTTCTAATCATTGATTTATAAACATCCCTATAAAATAGGTTTTAAATATAAATTACATATATTATACGCTCATCAATTTATATATTTTTGTGTTTAGCCAAATGTAGAAAATTACTTCTTTTAATTTGGATTTTCATAAAATAATTATTACCTAATGTGAAGATAAATCAGATTTTTTCAGGCTCTTGAATTTGGCTTGCTAAAACTGCAGCAACAAGAGCAAAACATCCCATGATGTTGAAAGCTACAAAGTAAGTATCTTGAAAACCAATTAGGATACTAGTTATAAGAATTCCAATCGGTTGAAGTGGAGCAACAATTGGAGATGAGATACCTCTCGCCTTCCCAAGATTATTTGCCCCAAAAGCCCTTAGGTAACATGCAGTCATAAGAGGCGTTGCAGCACCGAAACCTAAACCAAATATAAACGCACTTGAAAGAAATAGACTTGGTTCATTGAAATAAGCAATTCCAAGAATTCCAATAGCTTGAAGGAACATCGCTATCATTGAAGGATGTGCAGCTTTCATAATATCCATAAGATATCCGAATATTATTTTTCCAAGAACTCCTCCAAAAGCTGATAAAGCGTAAGCAAAAACATATTGCTTAACTGGAAGACCTAAAAGATTCCAAGTTTCAACAAGTCCCATTTTGTTTGCATGAACTGGCAAGAAAGCAAGCACACCCATCATAGAAAGAAATTGAAAGGCGAAGGCTAAAGAAATTATCCAAAAAACTTTTTTAGATAAAAGATCCTTTGCAGTCATCTCCTGAGTCAAAGAATCTTCTTGATTATCTTTTATTACGCCATCTTTAACTTGATTGACTGTCTTTGGGTCATCAATCACAGTAAAAAAAATAATAGGTAAAATAATAAAAAAAACTACAGATGCAAAAATCACATAAACATTTCTCCAACCTACTAGTTCAAGAAGAGGATCAACAATCAAGGGCAATATAACTCCTGAAAAGGAAATGCCTATTGCTGCAATACCTAACGCTCTGCCAGCATTTTTGTCAAACCAATTTGAGATTAATTTAGCTACTGCTAAATTTCCCATCATAATTGATCCCAACGCAAGAATAGTAAGATAAATTGTCAGTAGAGACCAATAAGAATTAATAAAACTTAAAGAGAAAAGTCCTAGGGCATAAATTATTGCGCCCATCATCATAAAATTTTTAACAGAATACTTATCAAGAGCTCGGCCAATAATAATTGCCAAAAATGCTACAGGTATAAAATAAAATGCAGAAACCATTCCGAGCTGACTTTCGGTCATACCTAGTTCTGATATTAGATAAGGCCAAATAACAGGAAAGCTATAAAAAAGGAAGCCTACAACCGTGAATTCAAGGGTAAGACCTGTAAATACCATTCTCCAACCAAAAAACTTCATTTTTTATATATTTAATTTATTCCCGCTCTTTTATTCCCACTCAATAGTCGTGTTATAAAAAACCTTTTAAGAACAACGGTTTACAAGGGTCATTCTGTAGTTTGTAACTATTTTGTAACTCTTGCTTATTTTTCTTACTTTCATAACTTCTCAAAACCCTTGTAATATCAAAACTTTAGCAGATGCCGAGTTACAAACACTTTAACCTTATCATTGAAAATCTAATTATTATTCTTAATTACCAATCTTTTGGATCATTTTTTGAAACTAGCGAAAAATACGTTTTTGATGACAATGTCTGTGAATATAACATCCAAAAAATAATTTGTACGATGTTTGTAAAAATAGTAATAAAACCTTCAACGTCAAATAGCTCCGAAGCGCTAATATAAAGCAGGGCCAAAATTATAAAGGCATAAGTTCCAAATCTTATGATAATTTCACCATAATATTTTGAAAAATATATTGTAGAAATAACTCCTCCAATAACTACACAAGGAGCAACCCACGCAATATATTTGGAGGAATAGTAGCTGATATAACTGAAAGGATAATAATAGCTACCCCATTCAAAAATAACGAAAGCGCTTACAAAAAGAGAAAATATAATTGCAAGGGTATTTGCAATGGTTTTATTTTGTTGCTTAAAGCCCTTTATCAACATTAAAAATAAAAAAATTAAGCTAAGTAATAATGTTGTCATAAATTTTTGGGATTGTTTGTATTGTTTTTAGATGACTTTGTTTTATCAAAAACTAATATAGTTCCAATTATTGCTAAAAGAATTGGAATTGATAAAATCGAAATCATTCCTCTTTCTCAAAAATTACATAAACCCCATCTCCAAAAGTAAATAGGCCAAGTGTTGCCACAAGAATAATAAACCTTAAAAGCCTAAGTAATGCGTTCTGTTCTCCACCAGGTATTATATTTACAACTGTCCAACCAGCTTTATTTGCTTCAGCAACTCTATTATCAATAGTTGCCTTTGGATTAACTGCCAGCCAACCAATAAGACCGCCAATAAATGAAATTTCATCAATTTTATTTCTTTTCATAATAAATTTTTATATTTTTTATAATAACTAAAATAGTATACAACAAAAATTTATGTTGATTTTTTTACATACTTCTTTTGAATAGCAATAGTCGAGTTAGTTTGTAACAGAGTTTGTAACTGCTACATAGGAATGGAGTCTACAGAGGAGTTTGTAACAAGTTTGTAACTGTTTTAAGAATGCTAAACCCTTTAAGAATCGGGGTTTGCGAGGAACACGACTACTCCCACTCAATAGTTGCGGGAGGTTTTGATGAAATATCATAAACAACTCTGCTAACTTCTTCGATTTCATTAACAATTCTGTTTGAAACATGTTCCAAAAATTTATATGGAAGATGTGCCCATTTAGCTGTCATAAAATCAACTGTTTCAACTGCTCTTAAGCCAATTACTTCAGCATATCTTCTTTCATCACCAACAACACCTACTGATTTTATTGGTAAAAAAACCGCAAAGGCTTGGCTAACACTGTCATAAAGACCAAATTTTATTAATTCTTCTATAAAAATGTGATCAGCATCTCGAAGTATTTTTGTTTTCTCTTTTGTTACTTCACCAATTATCCTCACTCCAAGCCCAGGACCGGGGAAAGGATGTCTATTCAGCATCTCTATTGGAATGCCAAGCTTAGAGCCCATATTTCTTACTTCGTCTTTAAATAGATCTCTCAAAGGCTCAACTAAGTCAAGTTTCATTTCCTCAGGAAGTCCTCCTACGTTGTGATGAGACTTTATAACTCTCGCTTCATTAGATTCTGATCCTGATGATTCAATAACATCAGGGTATATAGTTCCTTGAGCTAAAAATTTAATATCTTTGAGTTTTAATGCTTCTGCATCAAAAATATCAATAAATGTTCGTCCAATGATTTTTCTTTTTTGTTCAGGATCCTCGATATTTTTTAAGTGTCTCAAAAAAACATCCTCACTGTCTGATTTAATAACATTTAAACTCATATTATCTTTAAAAGTTTGCATAACCGCTTCAGCCTCTCCCTTTCTAAGCAAACCATTATCTACAAATACACACGTCAATTTTTTTCCAATAGCTTTATGGAGCAGTGCAGCAGTTACAGATGAATCAACTCCTCCAGATAATCCAAGTAAAACTTTATTATTTCCAACTTTATTTTTAATTTCATTTATTCTTTCAGATATAAGATCATTCATATTCCAATCAGCATTTGACCCACAAATATTCTTTATAAAATTATCTAAGATAACTTTTCCGTCAGTTGTATGAGTTACTTCGGGATGGAATTGAATTGCATATATTGGTTTTGTCTTATGTTCCATGGCCGCAATTGGTGCTGAACGAGTTGAGGCTATTAAATTAAATTCGGTTGGTAAATCTTTTACTTGATCGCCATGACTCATCCACACATTAATTTTTTTTTGCATTCCTTCAAAAAGCAATGAGCTATTGATGATTTCAAGCTCAGAATGTCCAAATTCCTTTTCATCTGAAGATATTACTTGTCCCCCCAACTGTTCAGCTAATGTTTGCATTCCGTAACAAATTCCAAGAATTGGTATATTAAGATCAAAAATAGATTGGGGTATTCTAGGTGTGAATGAGTTAGTTACAGAATTTGGTCCACCAGAAAGTATAATGCCTACTGGACTTATTTCTTTAATTTTTTCATCATTAATATCCCAGGGAAGTATTTCTGAATAGACATTACTTTCTCTTACTCTTCTAGCAATTAATTGGGTATATTGAGAGCCAAAATCAAGTACTAAAATTGTATCAATATTCTTTTTAGCAACAGAAAATTTGTTCATTATTTAGCTCCTTTGATAATTAGGAGCCTCTTTGGTGATCATTACATCATGAACGTGACTTTCAGTCATGCCTGCGTTAGTAATTTCAATAAACTGTGTATTTTTTTGCATTTCGTCAATTGTTTTACATCCTACATATCCCATGCTTTGCCTTAGGCCACCTATTAACTGATCAATAACATTTATGACTAATCCTTTGTATGGAACTCTTCCTTCTATGCCTTCAGGCACTAACTTTTCTGGTGAAATATCCTCTTGAAGGTATCTATTTGCATCATCTCTTTCTGTCATAGCTCCTATTGAACCCATTCCTCTATATGTTTTGAAGCTTCTTCCTTGGAATAGTTCAACTTCTCCCGGAGCTTCTTCTGTTCCAGCAAATAAACTGCCCAGCATTACGGAATCTGCTCCTGCCGAAATTGCTTTTGCTATATCTCCTGAAAAACGAATACCACCATCGGCAATGATAGACACATCAGTACCTTTAATTGCGCTTTTTATATCAAGAATTGCAGAAACTTGAGGAACTCCAATACCTGCAATGATTCTAGTCGTGCAAATTGATCCTGGTCCCATGCCTACCTTAACTGCATCTGCACCAGATTTAACAAGCTCAAGTGCTCCCTCGGGAGTTGCAACATTACCAGCAATAATATCAATATCTTTGTATCGATTTTTTATTAATTTAACCGTATCTATTACATTTTTTGAATGGCCATGTGCGCTATCAACTACGATTAAATCTACACCAACTTTATTCAAAGCATCAACTCTATCTAATGTGTCTTTGTTGGTTCCAACAGCAGCTGCAACCATAAGTCTTCCAGATGAATCTTTTGTGGCATCAGGATGTTGTGCTGACTTTTCAATGTCCTTCATGGTAACCAAGCCAGAAAGATTATTCTTATCATCTAAAACTAGAATTTTTTCAATTCTATTTTCATACATGAGTTTTTTCACATCTGATTGTGAAGTATTTTCTTTAATGGTTACTAGTTTTTCGAATGGGGTCATAATTGTCGCTACGAGAGCATCCATATCATCTGCATATCTAAAATCTCTACTAGTAACTATTCCTTTTAATTGATTTTTATCAACAACTGGCATTCCAGATATACTTAACTCACTTGTAAGTTTTTTTAATTCGCCAATTGATTGGGTTGAATTAATTGTGACAGGATCTCTAACAATACCACTTTCGTACTTTTTAACGGCTAATACAAGCGCGGCTTGTTCCTCAATAGAATTATTTTTATGTATAACTCCAATACCGCCTGCCTCTGCAAGTGCGATAGCCATCTTGGACTCTGTAACTGTGTCCATGGCAGCAGATATCAATGGCATTTTGATGCTTATATTTTTTGTAAGCTTAGTTTCTGTATCAGATTCACTAGGAATGAAGTCGCTATATCTAGGTAATAAAAGGACGTCATCAAATGTGAGAGCTTTTGATTTTACTTTATCCATGTTGGATTATACCAAGAGTAACTATAAAAAAAAATATGTCTAAAGCTTTTATAAGTTATTAAAATAACAGGCCAAGGATGTATATGAAGGTTAATCCAGCATTTAGCACAATTAAAGTTTGTTCTTTCCAAAGTATACCTACTAAAACCCACAAGGAATTTGCCGATATGAAAGCCCAATGATGATATTCCAACTCAGGCACAAAGCTTGCTAATATTGCAGCTAAAATTAATATTGCTGTAGCAATCCAGGCAAGAAATTGATGTGGTTTTTCATTTTGATTCATAAAATATAGTTGTTTTTATTTAGAAAAAATATGATCGGTTTTTGCTGCACATATAAAATCATTTTGGTGCAGACCACTTATTTTATGCGACCACCAGGTAATCGTTACTTTACCCCACTCGAGAATAATCTCAGGATGATGATCTTCTTCTTCTGCTAATTCAGCAATCTTATTGGTAAATTGCAATGATTCCTCGTAATTCATAAATGTAAAGGAACAAATTAATTTTTTTACTCCTTCATCATTTATTATTTGCCATGAGGGTATCGCAGATCTTTTTTCATCAATCTCTTGATCTGATAGTAATGGAGCATCTATTCTGCAAGCTTCGCATTTGCTATGAATTAGATCATTCATTATCTAAAGTCCTCCCTTCGATAACTTAGCTGGATCAAGAAGTTTCTCAAGCTTTTTTCTGGATAAATTAGTTTCTTCTTCGGCAACTTCGATTATTGGTCTTTTTTCTTTATATGCCTTTTTAGCTATGTAAGCTGCATTTTCATAACCAATTACAGGATTCAATGCTGTTACAAGAATAGGATTTTTAGATAATGAAAGTTCAAGGTTTTGCTTATTTACTTTAAAAGTTTTGATTGCTTTTTTTGATAAAACATTCATTGATCCTGACAATAAATTTATACTTTTTAATAAGTTGTATGCTATTACGGGTAACATAACATTCAACTGATAATTTCCTGATTGTGCAGCAATAGATATTGAAACATCATTACCAATAACATCGGCAGATGCCATTGCAACAGCTTCAGGTATAACTGGATTAACTTTTCCTGGCATTATGCTACTTCCAGGCTGTAAAGCCTTTAGTTCAATTTCTGATAATCCAGCCAAAGGGCCGCTATTCATCCACCTTAGATCATTTGAAATCTTCATTAGAATTATTGCCAAGTTTTTTAACTCTCCTGATAATTGAACTGAACAATCTTGAGCGCTTAATTCATGGAAGAAATTATTACTTGAAATAAACTTAACTTTTTTTCCATATATTTTTGTTAACTCTTGTGTAAAATATTTTGAAAATTGTTTATGAGCATTAATACCTGTCCCTACAGCAGTTCCTCCTTGAGGAAGTTCAAGTAATTTTTTTTCCAAAGCCTCAAACGTTTTTTTTGATGAAATTAGTTGGCTAGACCATGCTCTTAATTCATCTGATAAGTCAATTGGCATTGCATCCATAAGATGAGTTCTACCAGTTTTAACTATACCCTCTGTTGAACAAGCTTTTTTTTCAATTTCATCAATTAATGAATTAAGTGCTGGAAGTAATTTCTGCGTTAAATCTATATGAGCACTCAATTTAATTGCAGTAGGTATTACATCATTGCTACTTTGACTCATATTTACATCATCGTTTGGATTTATATCGACATTTGCATATTTAGAAGCAAGTTTTGCAATTACTTCGTTAGCATTCATATTTGAACTTGTGCCGGAACCAGTTTGAAAAACATCTATAGGAAATTCATGATGATGTTTTTCTCTCCACACCTCTTTAGCAGCTTTTGAGATTGCTCTAGCTTTTTTTAATGAAATTAATTTCAGTTTTAAGTTTGCTGATGCCGCTGAGTCTTTTATTAAGCCTAGAGAGGTTATGAATGACTTAGTAAATGGAAAATCCATTTTGATTCCACTAATTGGAAAATTATTCACTGCTCGCTGAGTTTGAGCTCCCCATAATGCTTTCTTAGGAACTTTTACTTCTCCGAGGCTATCTTTTTCAATTCTAAATTTCATATTTGTCCTTTTTTTGTTAAGCTATTTTAACATTATTGAGACAAGGAGAATAAAATACTATGTCAAATGTATCACCAATTAAAATTGATGTTCTTGATGGCAGACTTCCTATAAAAGAAAAAGGTCTAGTTTTCCAAGAATTTGCAAGCCCTGCTGAAGAAAGGCGAAATCAGTTAGAGAAGCTTGCAGCTGGCTTTAGATTGTTTGACTATTTTGGTTTTAATGAAGGAGTAGCTGGGCACATAACTTATAGAGATCCAGAATTTAAAGACCATTTTTGGGTAAACCCCCTTGGAGTTCATTTTTCACAAATTTCTGTTTCTGATTTAATCCTTGTCAACCATGATGGTAAAGTTGTCCAGGGTGATAAAGATGTTAATGTTGCTGCTTTTGCTATTCATTCTAGGCTTCACAAAGCAAGGTCTGATGTTAATGCAGCAGCTCACTCACATTCAATTTATGGTAGAACATTTTCAACACTTGGGAAATTATTAGATCCAATTTCTCAAGATGCCTGTGCGTTTTATGAAAATCAGGGTATATACGAAGATTTTTCAGGCGTTGTTGAGGAGGTTAACGAAGGAGATGAAATTGCAAAAGCATTAGGGGATAAAAAAGTTGCAATTCTGCAGAACCATGGCATCTTAACAACAGGACCCTCAGTCGATATTGCATTATGGTTTTATATGTCTATGGAAAGATGTTGCCAAGCGCAGCTTATGGCAGAAGCTGCAGGTGATCCAAAGCCGATACCTCATGATACTGCCATAAAAACAAGAGAATTTATTGCAAACGATATTGCTGCTTGGGCAAGCTATCAACCTGCATTTGATAAAATCATCAAAATGCAGCCTGATCTTTTAGATTAAACAGCCGGTGTAATAATTGCTTTGGTTTCAAGGCATTCTTCAATACCATGCTTTCCATGTTCTCTACCGTTGCCTGAAGCCTTATATCCACCAAAAGGTGCCGCATTACCTCTAGCACCACCATTAATTGTTATTTGACCAGCTCTAATTTGATTCCCAACTGCAATTGCATGTGATAACTCTCCTTGAACATAACCTGCAAGGCCATATTCAGTATCATTAGCAATTTCAATAGCTTCCTCTTCAGAATCATATTTGATGATACACAAAACAGGTCCAAAAATTTCTTCTTTGGCAATAGTCATGTCATTAGTGACATCAGCAAACACTGTCGGTTTTACAAAGTAACCTTTCTCGCATCCTTCAGGCTTTTCAGGACCTCCAGCAACAAGTCTTGCTCCCTCCTCAATACCTATTTCAATCAATTTAATGACCTTTTCATATTGAGTTTTATTTGAAATTGGCCCTAGTCTGAATTCGCCATTTGGATCTCCAACTGAAGTATTTTCTGCAGTAGCTGCAGCAACTTCAACTGCTTTTTCATAATTATTTGATGAAACAAGCATTCTAGTCGGCGCATTACAAGATTGTCCAGAATTGAGAAAACAGTGCCCCGCACCACCTTTAACAGATTTTTCTAGATCAGCAACATCATCTAAAATTATATTGGCTGATTTTCCACCTAATTCTTGTTGAACTCTTTTGACAGTAACTGCAGATGCCTGAGCAACTGCTATTCCAGCCCTTGTTGAACCTGTGAAAGACATCATGTCTACTTTATTATGCTCAGATAATGCTGAGCCCACTACAGGACCATAACCATTAACTAAATTGAAAACCCCTTTTGGGACTCCAGCTTCATGCATTACCTCTGCTAATAACATTGAGCAAAACGGTGATATTTCACTTGGCTTTAGAATCATGGTACATCCAGATGCTATAGCACAAGAAACCTTTGTTGTAATTTGATTCATTGGCCAATTCCAAGGTGTGATCATACCAATAACCCCTATTGGTTCTTTTCTTAATGTATAAGAGCCTTCCAGATGCTCAAAGCTAAAATCCTCTAAAGCTTCTAAAGTTTCTTTAAAATTTACTAGTCCTGTGTTTGCTTGCGCTCTTTCAGATAACCAATTTGGTGCGCCCATTTCATTTGTTATTACTTCAACAAAATCTTTATACCTATTTTCATATTCATTAATTATATTTTTAAGTATTTCAATTCTTTCTTCTTTTGTAGATTTTGAAAAAGATTGAAAAGATGAGTGAGCTGCTTTAACAGCTAAATCAATATCACTCTTCGTCCCTGCTGTTACTTGACCAATAACTTCTTCAGTTGCTGGATTAATTACATCAATAAGCTCGTTTGATTCCGATTGAACCCACTCACCATTAATATAAAACTTTAAATCATTACTCATTATTATCTCCAAAAATATAGAATTGAATTATAACCAAATAGGTTAAATTGAACTATAAATCTTATTAGAAAAGTCCTTTAATTTCCTTGTTATCATCTAGTCCGATTGCTTCCGCAGCAGGCACTCTTGGAAGTCCAGGCATTGTCATTATTGCTCCACAAACAACCACAATAAATTCAGCACCTGCGGAAAGTCTTACCTCTCTTATTGGGACTTCATGTCCGGAGGGTGCTCCCATTAATAACGGATCAGTTGAAAAACTATATTGAGTTTTTGCCATACAGACTGGATATTCTCCAAAACCGTCATCCTCAAGCTTCTTAAATTGATTCCTAACTTTTTGATCAGCTATGATATCAGAAGCTCCATAAATATTTTGTGCTACTTTTTTTGTTTTTTCCCACAAACTCAATTTGCTATCATAAAGAGGTTGAAAATCTGATGTATTTGAGTCAGCAATTCTAGAAACTTCCTCAGCTAATTCTGCTGCCCCTTCTCCACCTTTCTCCCAATGAGAAGATATTTTGCATTGAACTCCTAAGTTTTTACAAAAATTAATAATAACATTGTGCTCATCTTTGGTATCAGTAACATAATCATTAATTGCTACTACAACTGGTACACCGAATTTACTTATGTTTTCAATATGCCTGCCAAGGTTCGCACATCCTTTTTTTACAGCATCAATATCCTCATGATCTAGTTGATCTTTTTTAAGACCTCCGTGCATCTTCAATGCTTTTGTTGTTGCTACTAGAACAACGGCATCAGGTTTAAGATTTGATTTTCTGCATTTAATATCAAAAAATTTTTCGGCACCTAAGTCAGCACCAAAACCGGCTTCTGTAACAACATAATCAGCAAGTTTGAGTGCTGTTTTTGTTGAGATGACTGAGTTACAACCATGTGCAATGTTTGCAAAAGGTCCCCCATGCATAAAAGCTGGATTATTTTCAAGAGTTTGAACAAGATTAGGCTGAAAAGCATCTTTAAGCAGAGCTGTAATAGCTCCATCAGCATTTAACTCTTTGGCTCTCACAGGTTCATTTTTTTTTGTGTAACCAATAACTATATTACCTATTCTTTTTTGAAGGTCATCTAAGTCGGAGGCTAAGCAAAATATTGCCATTATTTCTGATGCTACAGTAATATCAAAACCGCTTTGCCTTGGAATGCCGTTACCAGTTCCACCTAATCCACATGTAATATCTCTCAATGATCTATCATTCATATCTACAACTCTTTTCCAAGTTATTCTTCTTGGATCAATATTTAATTGATTGTCCCAATGAATATGATTATCAATGAGAGCTGATAAAAGGTTGTGAGCTGCGCCAATGGCGTGAAAGTCACCAGTAAAATGAAGGTTAATATCAGTCATTGGTATAACTTGAGCGTAACCTCCTCCAGCCGCACCACCTTTCATACCAAAACATGGACCAAGGCTAGGCTCTCGCAAACATATCATTGCATTTTTTCCAATCATACATAATCCATCAACAAGCCCTACGCTGGTCGTAGTTTTTCCTTCACCAGCAGGAGTTGGAGAGATAGCAGTTACTAAAATTAGTTTTCCATTTTCTTTTTTTGAGACAGAATTAATACACTCAGAAGAGATCTTAGCTTTATCATCACCGAACCTAATAAGATGTTTCTCATCAATTTCTATGATTTTTGCAATCTCCGCAATCGGCTTTTTATATGCTTTATTAGCGATTTCTAAATCGCTTGGATACTTAGTCATTTCCCCTCCATATACCCTAATGAACAGTATAAGTATACATAACAGATAATTGGTAAACTAGGAAAAATTAACTAATTTTTTGCTTTATTAAAAGCCTCAATGGCTCTTAATCTGGACTGTTTTAAATCGCAAATCCGCATTGGATAATTACATGAATTTCTCTGGTGATCTGATGGATCATGAATATCTTTGCTACTTAAATCTTTTATTTCATCTACATATTTTTTAATAAAAAGTCCTTTAGGATCAAAATTTTTAGATTGTGTCAGGGGATTAAATATCCTGAAGTATGGTGCTGCATCTGTTCCGGTTGAGCTACTCCACTGCCATCCACCATTATTTGATGAAAAATCTCCATCCATTAAATTTTCCATAAAATATTTTTCCCCTAGTCTCCAATCATGTAGAAGGTTTTTAGTAAAAAACATAGCTGTTACCATTCTCAATCTGTTGTGCATCCATCCCTCATGTTTGAGCTGTCTCATTGCTGAATCAATTAGTGGGAATCCAGTATTTCCATCTTTCCACGCGGTAAACTCAGCTTCATCAAATCTCCATTGAATTTTATTTGTATATTCTTGAAAGGGCTTTCCTTTGCTTACCCTAGGAAATGAATACATAATATTTTTATAAAATTCACGCCAGACAATCTCATCAATCCATTTAGTGATACCTTTTTCTCCAGAGTCTAGTTCAAAATTATTAATTTTTAATGCTTCAAGAATACATCTTTTTGGTGAAATAATTCCTGAAGCTAAATATGGTGAGAGTCTGCTTGTGCCATCAATTATTGGATCATTTCTGTCGATGGAATATCTAAAAATTTTCTCTTTTAGATAATTATTTAAAATTATCAAAGCCTGCTCCTCACCAGCAGGCCAAAGCTCCATGTTCACAATATTTTGTTTTTTAAAATCAAATTCAAAATTATCTACATTAGGAATTATTTGTGTTTTTACTTTTTGTGTATATGAAAAATCTATATCCAAAAGATCCATATTAAAATTTTCAATCCATCTTCTTTTAAAAGGAGTGAAAACTGAGTAAGGTTTGCCCTCTCCAGTTTTTATAAAGCCAGGTTTATAAACAACTTGGTCATCAAAAGCAGATATATCTAAATTATTTTTTTTAAAACATTCAATTACAGATTTATCTCTTTCTTGTTCGTCTTCTCCAAATTGATTGTTAAAATAAATCTTACTCAATGAGCGTTCATTGCAAATATTTAGAAGTTCACGTTCGCAGTTTTGAAAGGAATCAACATTAATTATTGTTAAAGGAATATTAATATTAATTAAAGACTTAGATAAAGCTTTGAGATTTTCAATAATAAATTCTGTTTTACAATTTGCTTCATTATGGAGTTTCAGCTGTTTTTTTGAATATAAATAAATCCCATGAACTTCATCTGATTCAATGCATGCATTTCTTAAGGCAGGATTATCATCCATTCTTAAGTCAGACCTAAACCATACTAAACTTTTCATGTTTGAATCAAAGAATTACTAAAAAGAACATCTACTTGATAATCTTTATTCTGATCAGATATTTTTGCCACTCCACCTGCTGATTCAACAATGGCAGCACCAGCGATAATATCCCAAATAAACACACCTTTCTCTGAATATAAGTCTGCTTTTCCGCTAGCAACATAACAGGCGGCCATTGCAGCCGAGCCAATCATCCTAACTTTTTTCCATAATTGCATATCATGAATAAGATTTTTTAAAGCGATATCAGAAAAATCAGTTTGATGAGGCAGACCAGTAACTAAAATTCCTTCTTTTTTTTCACTTATATTTGAAATACTAATATTTTCATTATTGCGTGTTGCTTTTTTTTCTTGATTGTTTCCTACGTATAGGTCGTCGTTATAAAAGTCATATATTATTCCTGCTATTGGATTCATTTTATAAACTAACCCAATTGAAACACAGCAAATTGGAATATCTCTATTATAATTTGCCGTTCCGTCAAGAGGATCAACTACCCAAAAAATATCACCAAGATCATTTTGAGATTTACCTGATTCTTCTGCTAATATTGGAAAATTTGATTTATCACTCAGAGCTCTTTTAATTATAAATTCTGACTCTATGTCAGCCTTGAGCTTAATATCTTTGGCACTACTTTCCATAGAGTGATTCAGGCTGATTCTATTTTCAGAAAGCAATTTACCAGATTTAGTTGCTGCTGAAATCGCAATTGCAATCTCTTTATCTAGATTATTTATTTTCATTTATCCTTCATATTCAATTTTATAAATAACATCAAACTTATCATCTGACAAAAGCATTGATCCATCTTGGGTCACAAAAGGCGATACAGGTCTTCCCCATGCATTCTCATTATTTAACCATCCTGAAATAAAGTCTTCTTGAGATATGTATTTCCCATCCTTATCAAGTTGTACAAAAATAACTTTGTATCCAGACTTTTTAGTTCTGTTCCATGACCCATGGAGAGCAATAAAGACACCGTTGTGATATTTTTCAGGAAAAATATTATTGTCGTAGAAAGAAATACCAAGTGGCGCAACATGTGGTCCTAATTCTGCAATTGGATCCACAAATTCTTTATCCAGACTTGGGATCATCTTGCCAAACTCTGGATCAATTACATTTTTTGCAT
>PBKI01000021.1 GCA_002721385.1 Gammaproteobacteria bacterium | reverse complement strand
TAATTTTAAAAATAAAATTATTGATTCTGGAATTGATGGCACATACATACTGAATAAAAAATCAAAGCCAGTAATTAGAGCATTAAAAACAAATCTAACCGAAGATATTGATAGAAAAGGGGAGATGGATATGACAGCTTTAGTAAATATTCAAGATTTATATTTTGGTGGAAATATGGAAGCGGCACCTGCTTTATCAGGTCAATCATCTGGATTAATAAATGAAATAAAGTCTGTAAAAGAAATTATTGATGAAACGATTAATGAATTTAATAAAAAGTGTTCAGAAATGGGGAAAATAAAATTTTGATTAATTATTTGAATCAGAGTCTTCTATCTTTTCCCTTAATAAGATCTTTTTTAAACTTATCTTGTCTTTTAACGTCATTATATAAGCCGCAATTGCCAAGATTAATATACCTGTTGCTTCATAAATAATATTTATCGCATTTAAATCTTTGCTTTGTAAAATTATCATTCTGGTTAATGCTGTCATCGCTATGATTAAAGGCAATGTAACTGGAATTCTATTATTTGAGTAAAATGATGCTACCATTCCAAGAACTTCAGCGTATATAAAAAGTAAAAATAAATCACTTAAGTTAACCATTTGTACTGTAAATATTCTATAAATTTCAGCACCTGTCGCAAAAAGAGTGGCAAATGCGATCAAAAGAAGAATGCCTCTCTCAGATATCCATATAAACTTTTGGACAATATTTGGTTCGTTCATAAATTAATTTTACAAATTAAATCAAACAAATACCAACTTATTTCTTTGGAAGAATTAAAAGCTGAGAAGTTGTGGCCATATAGTCTTTGTAGTCGTCCCTTTTTTTAAGACTTCTGGCATCCATTAATGGACAAGATATAAATACAAATAACATTAACATAATTATGGGACAAACTATTAGCCACAAAGGCATTATGGCGGAAGATAGACCCATAAAGTAAATTCCAAACCAGAATAAAGCTTCTCCAAAATAATTTGGATGTCTTGAGTATTTCCACAATCCATATTTCATTGTTTTTTTAGCATTATTAGTATCTTTTTTGAATTCTCTCATTTGATAATCAGCAACTGTTTCAAGTATGACCGCTAATATAGTAAACATCGATGCAAAAAATAATAATCCATAATTCACTTCATTTGATGTGAATATATAAATAATTGGGTATAAAGATAAATTAACAATCAATGTTGGTATTAAGTGTATTCCAAACAAATTAATAATCTCAGCTTTTACATAATTAGTATTTTTAAGATCGACGTATCTAAAATCTTCATGCACAAAACCATCCCAGTTGATTAAGAAATTAAATGTAAGTCTAAAGGACCAAATTATAATAGGCATAACAACCAAAAAATTTAATATAAATGATTGATCAAAATATGCCATTAAATATAAGACTATTGGAATCGGAGCAACTGACCAAAATGGATCATATAAACTTGAATTTTTTAAAGCTACGCTAAAAAAATATATAAAAATTGTTGATATTACATGCCAGATTAAAACTTTTAGCCAAATACTATTAACAGAATTAGGAATTAAAAAGTATGCTAAATAAAAAGCACTAATATATAAGATAACTGAAATAGTTATACTCGCAACCTTACTTTTTTTAATTTTTGCTAACATTATGTATGTATACTATCAAAATTTTAATTCTCTAAAAGATTAATATAAATTTTTTATTTTTATTCTTTTAAACTAAAATGGATATCACTGTTATGTATATTTCAACTAAATGAATAAGCCAAGTATCACAGAAGTTGTTTTAAGAGACGGACAACAATCTTTAATAGCAACTAGAATGAAAACAAAGGACATGATTCCTATCTTAAAAAAGCTAGATAGTGTTGGCTATTCTTCATTAGAAGTATGGGGAGGAGCAACCTATGATTGTTGTTTAAGATTCCTCAATGAGAATCCATGGGATAGACTTAAGATTTTTAAAAAACATTTTAAAAAAACTAAATTACAAATGCTTTTGAGAGGAAAAAACTTAGTAGGGTATAAAGAATATGATAAATCTGTAATAGAACTTTTTATTAAAAATTCAATTAAAGAAGGAATGCATATTTTTAGAATTTTTGATGCACTGAATGACATTAACAATATTAAACCATCAATAGAATATGTAAATAATGGCAACCAGAACGCTCAAGGTACTATTTGCTACACTACAAGTCCTATCCATAATGAAAAATACTGGATAAGACTTGCAAAAAATATTGAAGATATTGGAGCTACTTCACTAGCAATCAAGGATATGGCAGGTTTATTAAGACCAAATACTTGTTATGAGCTAATAAAAAAACTCAAAAAAAATCTTACAATTCCAATACATCTTCATACGCATTCGACTACTGGATTATCAGATGCAACTAACTATAAAGCCTATGAAGCAGGAGTTGATAATATTGACACCTCTATATCATCTTTTAGTAACCTATATGCACACACTGCAACGGAAAGCTTTATTTCGATGCTATATGATGATGTTGAAAATCCTTACAACATGGAACTCTTAACAGATATATCTGATTACTTTAATGATGTGCGACAAAATTATAAAAAATATGAAGGGTCCATGAGAGGTGTTGATGTAAATATGCTTACTAATCAGGTTCCAGGTGGCATGCTAAGTATTCTTGAAAAACAATTATTTGATTTAAATAGAAGCGATAAACTGAAACTATTAATAGATGAAATACCAAAAATTCGAAAAGATGTTGGCTACGTTCCATTAGTTACACCATCATCTCAGATAGTTGGTGCACAAGCACTGATGAATGTCTTAGATGAAAAAAGATACAAAACTCTTAATAAAGAATTTGTTGACTTGGTTAATGGTCACTATGGTGAAATCACCGGAGTTATATGTCCAAAACTCCTAAAAAAAGTTGAAAAATCACATTTAAGTGATGGTACCGCAAACGAAACATTAAGCATTGATTCCCATAAAAAGGAATTTAAAAATTTTTGCACTGACAACGACTTAAAAAATTTAACTAGAGAGACCGATTTATTAAACTTCATCTTATTTCCAAAAGAAGCTAAAGAATTCTATCTTTCAAAAAATAAAAACTCATATACAGATGTTGTAACTCTCCAAGAGGGTTTCGGCTTATATGTAGAGTAGTTTTAATATTATGAAACTAGACATTTGGACTAAAATTAAAGATGAAGTCTTATTAAGAATTAAAGCTGAGCCATCACTTGCTCCATATTTAAACTTATTAGTAATATCTCAAGATAGCTTTATAAGTGCAGTTGCATCTATTTTGGCATCAAAGTTAAACAGTAATGCATTATCTTCAAAAGAAATTAAGAATTTCATACTTGATGTTTATAAAAACTGTGATGGACTTGAACAATCATTGATTGATGATTTAACATTTTTTGTTAGAAATGACCCAGCTTGTAAATACTTTTCAACTCCAATTCTTTTTTATAAGGGTTTTCAAGGATTAGCTACATATAGAGCAGCTCACTGTTTGTGGGGAAATGATAGACATACTATGGCATTGTTCTTACAAAATAGAGCATCTGAAGTTTTTGGTGTTGATATTCATCCCGCAGCAAAAATTAAAGGAGGTGTAATGATAGATCATGCAACAGGCGTAGTAATAGGAGAAACTTCTCGAATTGATGAAAATGTTTCTATTTTTCAAGGTGTTACATTAGGGGGAAAAGGCAATGATAATGGAGATAGACATCCTAAAATTAAATCGGGGGTATCAATCTTTGCTTCTAGTACAATTCTTGGAAATATTGAGATTGGAAAAAATTCTACTGTTGCAGCTGGAAGTCTTGTATTAAAAGATGTAAGTCCCAACACTACTGTAGCTGGAATACCAGCCAAAGTAATTTCTTAATTAAACAGAGTTAAATATATTTTCTTCATCTTCATTCATTTCTGAATTAATATGATCAAACATAACACTCGACATATATCTTTCAGCAGTATCAGGCAACATACACAGAATATTTGAATTATTTGGTGCTTTTTTTGCAACTTCAATAGCTATTGCAAATGTTGATCCACCTGAAACTCCCGTGATTATGCCTTCTTTTTTTGCCAATTCATTTGCCCAATATATACCATCATTTCCATCCACAGGAATCAGCTCATCATATAAATTATTATCTATGGTCTCTTGTAATATTTTTGGTATGAAGTCAGTAGTCCATCCCTGAATAGGATGAGGATTCCAAGATGGATGTGATGCAGACGCAGAACCATCATCATTTCTTTTTTGTTCAATTTTACTAGCAATTAATTGAGCAACATGAGGTTCGGTAATAACTAGTTTTGTATTCGCCATTTTCTTTCTCAAATAACGTGCGACACCTGTGAATGTTCCACCAGTTCCATAACCAGATACCCAATAATCAAGCCCTATATCTTTGAAATCATTATAGATTTCTTTTGCAGTTGTATTCTCATGTACATCTGGGTTATTTGAATTTTCAAACTGTTTAGCAAAAAACCAATTATTTTTGATTACTAGTTTTTTTGCAAGATTATATGCACCAGTGCCACCTTCAGACGCAGGTGTGAGAATAACTTTAGCACCAAGAAATCTCATCAATTTTCTTCTCTCTATAGAAGCACTATCCGGCATTGTAACTACAAGTGGATATTTTTTTGTTGCACAAACCATAGCCAGTCCTATTCCTGTATTACCACTAGTTGCTTCGACAACGGTTTGTCCAGGTTTTAATGACTTATCATTTTCTGCATTTTCAATAATGCTTTTTGCTAATCTATCCTTTACCGAACTTGCAGGATTAAAAAATTCAGCCTTAACAAATAAGTTACTATTATTTATTTTAATATTTTGAAGTCTTATGGATGGAGTATTACCAATTGTTTCAAGTATATTTTCAAAAATCATAATATATTAATTTAATACTTCTTTTGCTTCAGCTACTAAAGCATCAGTAAGCTCTTTGTTATTTAAATGAAATCTATCAACTTCTAATTCTATATCAATATTTAAAAATTTATTTAAGCCACTAGTAAACCAATGCAAATTATCAATATCAAATTTATTTTCTTTATGAATATCTATAGATAACAACCAAGATTTAAAATCTAAATCAGTAATATTATTAACCAGTTCTTTGCATTTATTGAAATCTTTTTTTAAATAATATCCTGTTAGTAGGGCACAAATTCTTCTATCTGAAGTGTTTTGACCTTGTGGTATCGGATCTAGCTCATATGCTTTTTCTAAAAGTTCGATACCTTTATCTATTTTATCAATCCTTATAAGTATTTCACCAAAGACAGAAGTAACCCTAGGATCATTTGGATTAAGCTGAAATGATTTGAATCCATGATCATATGCTTTATCAAATTCATGAAGAGATAAATGTACCTCTGCTAACATTCTATGAGCTTCAAAATCATTGTTGTTTAACTCAACAGCTTTATTAATATTTTCCATTATTTCAGATATCAATTGATCTGTATCATCTCTATAACCTCTTCCATAAGCTTGTCCTAGAGCACATGCTTTCCATGCATAAGCTTGAGAGTTATTTATATCAGCTTGAATTGATAGATCTAGTGCTTTTAATGATTCTTCATTATCATCTTTTGTAAATCTATGATGAAGTTCTTTTCCTTTCAATAGACATTCATAGGATGTCATATTTTCAGTTGGCTTTCTTTTTGCTCTTTCTAAACTAGATAGCTCGATTTCACCTATAAGTGATATTGTAATTTTTCTAACAATTTCATCTTGAATATCAAATATATCCTCTTTAACTTTATCGTATTTACAGCCCCAAACTACATTACCATCATTTAATTCAGACAACTCAACTGAAATTCTGAGCCTATCATTAATTATTCTGATGCTTCCAGAAACCACATAATCAAGATCAAATTCTTTTTTAAATTCATCAATTGAATATTTTTTTTCTCTAAAATCGAAGCATGATTGTCTTGATAATATTTCAATTTCTTTAATCATAGAGAACTCTGTTATTAAGTCCTCAACAATTCCATCAACCAAGAAAGCACCATCCTCATCTTTATTAAGATTGGCAAAGGGTATTACTGCAATTTTTTGTTTATATGAGCCTATGTTTTCAAGGGTATCAATATTGTTTGATGTGTTACTTGATAAAAGTCCTTTTTTTGATAAAAAGTGAGCAGCTATTAGAACAATTGGAAGACCCAATGGCAGACCTATAAAAAGTGTTTTCATGATTTGATCAGAACTGAATCCAACATATGATTGAATTTCAAAATAAGGAAAAGCTATATTAGCAAATTGAATAAGTGCAAAACTTCCGACTAAATATGCCGTTACAACCTTCCAAATATTTTTTAAATACATAAATAATTAGGTTGATAGATTAATTTGCTTTGATAGATTTAAAAGATTTGACGAAATATTTTTATTATTTAAATGAAAAAGAGCAATTTCTTTTTTTTCATCAATATCATTAAACAGTTTTAGTCCCTCAACAAACCATACGTCATTGAGGTAATCAATATTAAGTTTCGTTTTGATATCAATATGCATCAACCATTCTCTGAAACCATGTTCATGGATTTGATCATATAGTTCATTACATTTTTTGTAATCTTGATTCATATAATGAGCTACAAACAATTCTTTTACTATTCTATCTGTATTAACATCAGCAAGAGCCATTGGCTCAATCTCATATAGTTTTTCAAGAATTTTTATACCACTTTCAACTTTATTGTATCTAACTAACATTCTTCCATAAATCCAGAGAACATAAGGATGATTTGGGTTGGCATTATAAGCCTTGTTGGCATACACCATAGCTTGTTGGAAATCATTCAAAGTAAGATGTGCTTCAGCAATAATTCTGAGCGCGTTCCAGTCATTATCATTTAACTCATTAGCTTTACTCAAAGCATCAACGAAGTCTGCCATGGTTTTGTCGCTATCCTCAATAAATCCTAAGGTCATTGCTTGACCAATTGTGCAGGCTTTCCAAGAATAGGGAAGAGGATTTGAATCATCAGCAGCAATTGCGGCATCAAGCATTTTTATTGCTTCAGCATTAGCATCTTTTTCAAACTTCTGATTTAAAGCTCTACCTTTTAATGTATATTCATAAGATGTCATATTATTTGTAGGCTTTCTATTAGCTCTTTTTAAACTTGTTAACTCAATTTCACCAATAATACATGTAACAATTTTTGTTACTATCTCATCTTGAATTTCAAAAATATCTTTGTTATCCCTATCAAACTTGTTGGACCATATAACTCTATCATCTGTCATATCACTAAGCTCAATTAAGATTCTTAATCTATTATCGGAAGCTCTAATACTTCCGGTTACAATATAATCAAAACCATATTCATCTTTGAATGCTTTGCTTGTATAGTCTTTATTTTTAAAACCAAAACAGGTTTTTCTTGTAGCAACCGATATTTCTTTTACCATAGATAATTCCATTAATAAGTCCTCTGCAATACCATCAACTAAAAACTGACCGTCTTTATCTTGATTTAAGTTTTCAAATGGAATTACTGCTATCTTAGGTCTGTAGTCGTCTAATTTTTTTAAATTCACATCAAAATTGGACATAACTTGATGATCTATTGATTTTCTTTTTAATATATATGAAATTATTAAGAAAATTGGAAATAGTACAATTAGGAACATGAACAGATATTGCATAAATAACTCTTTAGCTATTCCTAAAATTAAATTTAATTCAATATTGTCAGCAACAATACTTGCAACTTGTATAAGCGCAAAAGAAATAGCTACGTAAGCTGTGGCTCCCTTAAATAAAACAGAACCAATATTGTGAAGTTTTATTTTTATAAAGCTAAAAGCAATCTTAATTTTATTCATATCATTTATAATAGATTAAAATTATAGACTGTGTAATACAAATATATAATTTTTTGTTATATTAAATTCTTTATAAAATTAAGGGAGATTTATATGAAATTTAAAAGTTACATTTTTACTTTTTTAGGCTTATCTATAGCATCATTTAATTTACATTCATCAATACCAGAAGGAGCTTTTACAACATTGCATGTTAAGGCAAATAATATTAATGAGTATGTAAATTATATGAAAAACAATGATGGTGCATTTAAACAAATTGGTTCAGATGTTGCAGGTGTTTGTATAGTGCAGACGGGCAATGAATATGAGGGAGAAATGTTTGTTTGGAATGCATATCCAAGTGTAGAAATGGCATTTGAATCATCTGAAAAATATAATCCTGCAAATGCAACAAAGGAATTTAAAAAATTAAGAAAAGTTAAGTACTCAGTTACCTGGAAACCTCTTAAAGAATTTGAGCTCAAGCCAGGATATGAACGTTTGTGGAGGCTAAATATTTCTGATCCCAGAGCATTTGCATCTGAAATGAGTAAACTTGAAAAGGCTCTTCAAAAAGCTGGTCATAATATGAGAATTGGTGTTTTTGAACCGATGGGTGGTGGAGTAGAAGTTCATCATCTTAGAGTTGTCACAGACAATGCGTCAGAAAGTGGAAAGGTTGTAGATGAATATTATGCTGGTGCGTCTTACGGTAAGATCTGGGATGCCGCATTTGCAAAATATGTTACTAAGACTGTAAGAGAAACAACTGAAATGTGTCAGGTTATTTATACTAAAAGTTAATCTTAATTTAGACTTTTTAAATTGTGCTTATTCTAAAGCTCCCTTTTTTAAGGGAGCTTTTTATAGATTAATACTTGCACTTGTTCCAAGACCACTGCCATAAACTACTGCATTCAACCATAGCCTATTAGTTCCTTTTGTTGAACCTCTAAAATTTGGCTCCCCTGAAAATAATATTATCTGTCCTTTACCAACTCTTTCTCGAGTAAGATATGCTGAATTAGCTATTCTTTGACTTGCTTCAGGCCATACTAGACCACTCATTCGAATGTTCATATCATATCCTTTAGGTATATGTGACCAATTTATAGCTCTATTTTTATCCATATTTTTATTTGGTACTAACTCACCTATTCGTAAAATAGCTTCAGAATTACCATCTGTCATTAATATTGGATAATTGCTATATAAAACTGGCAAAACATCTTCAGAACCAAATGTCAGCCAATGATCATTATTTGTTCTTGCAGCAACAAATGCTCCCGATGGCATTAATAGAGACTGCCACTTATCTCTAGATTCAAGTTGATCCTTTGTATAACTTTTATCATATGATTCCCAAGGATATGAAATATCAAAATTAACCTTATTATTATTTATATTATCAATATTGATATTTTCTTTTAAAGAATAAATTTCTCTCATTAGATCAATATTAAAAGCTTTACTATCTTCAAATGTTTTATTTAAGTTTTTTACACTACTCATGCTTGTTGATGAAATTATAGATCTTGTTGATCTATTATTTGCAATAAGAGTTCCACCTTGTTTTACCCAATCTATTAAAGCTGACTTAGCATAATCATTCATATTTGCACTACCACTAGGCATAATAATAGTGTTATATCTTCTTAGATCACCGTAAGAGGTTAGTGATGAATTTAACTGGCTATGTCTGATCCCTAAATGATGGTCTAGAGACCACCAGCTAACTCCAACATCATAAGAACTAAATCCATCATGACTAAGAATTGCTATTTGTGGTTTTTTTAGAAGTCTAAAATGTCTTCCACCCCAATCTGGTAACTCTTTCAAACCAAAACCAGAATTAATTGATAATACTGAAAGATTTAAACCTTTTGCAACAGACTTAATTGTAAGATGTAAGTCTTTAATATTTGGATTATCCATTGATATAACAACAACACTTCCCCTTGAAAGATCATTACCAGAAAAAGATGACTCTTTATCAATAATTCTTACTTTTATATTTTGTTCTAATAGTCGTGCAGCAAATGATACAGATCTATCGTCAATGCCATCAACGGCCCACATTATTGCGTTTTCATTTACATCTATAACTTCCTGAGAGGGCATCCATGATTTGAGATCTTTCGTCAAATTTATAGGCACTGTTACTGCAGGCAATCCATACATCATAGTAAAATTAAAAGCAGTTGTGTCATACATTAGAGAAGATCCATTTTTGATACTCTTTTGTTTTTCTTCAATTAATACAGATTCATCAATAATTGCATCAAACTCAAGAATTGCAGATATAAGTGGTGCTTCAGGTTGTTTATTTGGAATAATCATACTGCCAACTGGAATAGTAAATTCATCAACAGTAGTTCCATTTTGTTTCAATACATTTGAAACAGAAATAGATTTAGTATTCTTAAAAATTTCTATATCTTGAGCTTTTAATTTACTTGCTAATATATTTAATCTATCTTTGTTTTTAGAAGGTAATATCACATATGATCTATCAGAATATTTACTATCTCTTGAAACATTATATTTTCTACCATCCCAATAATCTTGATACATAGCTTTTGAATTTTTACTAAGAGTTTTGAGGTTTATCATAGAGCTTATAAATTGATGATGAACAGATTCTTTATATGATTGAATAGTACCTTCTGGTCTTCTTACTCCATCCTCTGCCATCCTAGATTGTTCATATAAAATACCAAGAGTTCCTCTAAACCCAACATAAAATGAATATCCAGGATATAAATCCTCATGCCATTCACCGGTGTAGAAACGCCAATTTCTTTTATCAAATTCTCCACCTTGATCTTTAGCAAAAACATTACCCCATTTAATAAGATCATAATCTATGTTTTTATTTATAGGTTCTCTCGCAGGCCCTGTCATGAAAGTATCTTGGGATCCCATTTCATGCGCATCAACCAAAATTTGAGGCCTCCATTGATTTATAAGAGCGACTCTTCCTTGGGTTTCTGGTTGTGTTAAATAGATCCAATCCCTATTTAAATCGTAGAAATAATGATTAGTTCTACCATATGGCCAATCACCAGTGTGTATTAGTGACTGATCGTCATAATTTGGAGCCGTTCCTCTATATTGTTCTAGATTTTTAGCAAATCTAGCACGACCATCGGGGTTCATTAATGGATCAACAATAATTAACATATCATCTAACATTTCTACAACATCTTTGTCTTTGTTTGCTATTAAATGATAAATTAAACCAAGAGCAGCATCTGCTCCAGATGTTTCATTCCCATGAATAGAATAAGCCATCCAAGCTATTGCAGGTAGTTCATTAATTAAAGATTTAGCTAATTTATCATTAGTAATTCTTGCATCAGATAGTTTTGAAACCTTGTCTTTTATCAGATCTAAATCGTCTAAATTATCAGGGGAAGATATAAATACAGCATGCAAAGGTCTATCTTCATGAGTTCTTCCATATTCAACAACTTTTATTCTATCTGACTGATTGGCCCAAATTAATAATGCTGAACTTATCTGCTCTGGAGTTGCAACGCGTGTTCCGTATTCAAAATCAAGAAATTTATCAGGTTTATCAACAGAGGTGATATAGGTGCTATCAAGAATTATATCTTGATAAATATCTTTCGATAATGAAGTTGGTTCCATTAGTGTGGTTGAATTAATATTGAATGAAATTATTAATATAAAAAGAATATTTTTATGCATATTATTTTCCTCATAAGATAAAAAAACTTATTAGAAATCATATAATAAAATATCAATTTAATGGAGTTAATATGAAGAATTTAGTAATTGTCTCATTCCCAAGCAAGCCAGATACTCTTGATAAACTTAAAGAATCAATGAAAATAGCACTGCCTGATACCAGAGCTTTTGATGGTTGTATATCTGTAAGTACATTTATTGAAGAATCAACAAATACAATTCATTTAATAGAGGATTGGGAATCACTTGAACACCAATCAAAATATCTTAACTGGAGAATTGAAACTGGTTTACTTAATGATCTAGATCCATTATTAGATGGTGGTGCAGCAAGCGTAAGAATAAAATTATGTGGAGCAGAGCACATTGATATTTAAATAATTTAATAAAGATCGAGTAATAAAAATTTTTGAAAGTTTTTAATGACATTTAGGTCTATAATCAACTTTTTTTAAAGTCATATAAAAAAATTGATAGAGCATATTAGAAACATTGCAATCATTGCCCACGTCGATCATGGGAAAACTACTTTAGTTGATAAATTACTTCAACAATCTGGAACATTAGATCGCAAAAATATGGATTCAGACAGAATAATGGATTCAAATGATCAAGAAAAAGAAAGAGGTATTACAATTACCGCAAAAAACACCTCAATTAACTGGAATGATCATCTTATCAATATAGTTGATACACCAGGTCATGCTGATTTTGGTGGCGAGGTAGAAAGAGCCTTATCAATGGTTGACTCAGTTCTTTTGCTTGTAGATGCGGTTGATGGTCCAATGCCTCAAACAAGATTTGTTACACAAAAAGCTTTTGAGAAAGGTCTCAAACCAATTGTTGTTATTAATAAAATTGATAGAGCTGATGCAAGACCGGATTGGGTTCTTGATCAAGTTTTTGATTTATTTGATCGCTTAGGTGGTACTGATGAGCAGCTAGATTTTCCAGTTATTTATACATCAGCAATTGAGGGAACAGCTGGGCTTGATGTAGAGGATATGTCTGAAGATATGAAACCCTTATTAGAGATGATATTAGATAAAGTACCTGTGCCTGAAGTAAATGTAGACGGTCCTCTTCAATTACAAATTAGTGCTCTTGATAGCAATAGTTATGTTGGAGTAATTGGTATTGGGAGAATAAAAAGAGGATCTATCAGTCCTAACAAACAAATAACTGTAATTAATAGAGATGGTGAAACTAGAAAAGGTAAGATTCTTCAAGTTATGGGTTATCAGGGACTAGAGAGAGTCGAAGTTAAAAATGCTTCAGCAGGATCTATAGTTTGTATTACAGGAATAGATAAACTAAATATCTCTGATACTATTTGTGATCCTTCAGCTGAAGAGCCTTTGCAACCTCTTTCTGTTGACGAGCCAACTGTTAGAATGACATTTCAAGTCAATGATTCACCATTTGCTGGAAGGGAAGGCAAATACATTACATCTCGAAATATAAAAGAAAGGTTAGACAAAGAATTAATATCAAATGTAGCACTTAAAGTAGAACAGGGTGACAGTCCAGATAAGTTTATTGTCTCAGGAAGAGGAGAACTTCATCTTTCGGTTCTTATTGAGTCTATGCGAAGAGAAGGTTTTGAATTGGCAATATCAAAACCAGAAGTGATACAAAAAGAAGTAGATGGCCAACTTCATGAGCCATACGAACAGATTGTTATTGATATTGAAGACATACATCAAGGCTCTGTTATGGAGGAACTTGGACCTAGGAAAGCAGAAATACAAAATATTGAGTCAGATAATAATGGTCGAATTAAATTAGAATTCTTAGCTCCATCAAGAGGAATAATCGGTTTTAGATCTCAATTTTTAACAATTACAAGCGGTACTGGAATTATGACTAGTATATTTGATCATTACGGACCAGTTAAGTCAGGTGATATTGCTAAAAGAATAAATGGTGTTATGTACTCTATGATTGCTGGAAAAACATTGTCATATGCTTTATTTAATCTTCAAAATAGGGGAAAACTTTTCCTTGGACATGGTAAAGAAGTCTATATTGGACAAATTGTAGGATTACATTCAAGAGATAATGATTTACCTGTAAATCCAACCAAAGCCAAACAACTTACTAATATTAGGGCTGCTGGTACCGATGAAAACTTAATTCTTGTTCCACCAATCATTCATACTTTAGAACAAGCATTAGAGTTTATTGAAGAAGATGAGCTTGTTGAGGTAACTCCAGAATCAATTAGGTTAAGAAAGAAGGGAAAGGTTAGAATCTAATCTACTTTTACAATAATTTACTTCTTATACAGATAGTTTAAATAAATAATTTGTTTTATAAATTTGTAATTGAATTTTTTTAAATATATTTGTATTCTTTAAATATGAATAAATTAAACACATTACTTTTTTTATCTTCACTTATTTTGATTACATCATGTGGTGGAGGTGGAGGTGGTGCTAGTGAATCAGATTCCATAAATACTGCACCTCAATTAACTGGGACTATAGATTTTGCAATTGATGAAAATACAACAAATGTAGCGACTTTTGAGGCCAGTGATGCTCAGAATGATTCAATCACTTATTTTATTGAAGGCACTGATTCATCATTTCTAGAAATTAATGCATCTTCAGGAGTATTAGCTTTCAAAAGTGCTCCAGACTACGAAAATCCTCAAGATTCAAATAATGATAATATATATGAGTTGAGTGTAGGTGCATCTGATGGGTCATTATCTTCAACTCTAGGTATTGTCATTACTGTTAATGATGTTGTTGAGGCTCCATCAGCTTCAATTACCTCAAATAATCAGTCAATAAAAACTTATACTCAAATATCAATTTCCTGGGAATGTGTTTCTGCAACTTCTGCAACAGCTGAAGGTGATTGGACTGGCTCTAAGTCTTTATCAGGTTCAGAAAATATCTATTTATCAACATCTGGAACAAAAACTTATACTATAAATTGTGTCAATGATGCTGGACAAGAAAGTGCGTCTGTAGATGTCAATGTTGGTGATATTATTTTAAAAAATGTTCCATCAAATATTTCTTTATTTAAGGATGATTAACATGCATATGAATAAAACAAAATTTTTAACTTTAATATTATTAGTGAGTTTTAATACAAAGCTATTATCAATTGATATTGATGCTATACCGAAAACCAAAGCAATATGGACTGATCATACAGTGCAGATTTATCATGATTTTAATTTGCTGGAGGCATTTAGACCAATTAATCAAGGTTTATGTCAGGTAAACAATTCTGATTATGATAATTGGATAAATCTCAACACACTGGCAGATCCCATATCTAAAGAAATGCCTAGTTCATACGACTCTAATAAC
>PBKI01000020.1 GCA_002721385.1 Gammaproteobacteria bacterium | reverse complement strand
AGCAAAAAATTTTGTTGCAAGCGCAAGTTTTAAAAAACAAAAAATCAATACATCAATTGAAGATAATGAGATCGATATAAGTAATTTTGAAACCTTAGAAACTTCCATAATACATAAAGAATCAATGTCAGAAATTAGAGAATTTATCAACACACTACCAGAAAGCCTAAAGACTGCATTCACACTAAGAGAGATTAATGGTAAAAGTTATGAGGAAATTGGAGAAATAACAGACACTCCAATAGGGACTGTGAGATCGAGAATATTCAGAGCAAGGGAATCAATTGTAAACTTCATTGACCAGGAGTTAATTAATAATGAGTAACATTAATGAAAAACTTTCAGCACTATATGATGGTGAGCTAAACCAAAATGAGCTAGATGAGTTATTACAAGAGGTAGAGAATGATCCAAAACTTCTTAAGCATTTTTCAGCATATAGCTTGATAAGCATGGCGACAGTTGAAAACCAAAAAAGGAATATTATACCGTTCAAAAAACCAAAAAAATTATTAGATAAATTTAACTCCTCTAAATTATGGATATCTAATTCTGCTACTGCAGCTGCATCTATTATGCTAACTCTTGCAATTGTAAATAACTCTGATCTCTCAAGAATGGATATAAGTACTGATGCGTCTAATAAAATTAATTCTGCTATTAACAGTAAAGAGGCGAAAGATATTGCCAAAAGATCGGATATTTTTATAACAGATCACATAATGAAGGTCATAAACGATCCGAACTTTATGTCTGATTCAAATAATATAGATCTGCAAAACGTTGGATTTAAAAGAGATGCATCTGAAAGACTCTCATACTCAAGTAGTAATGAAAAGTTTCAATTACGTATTGAAAATAATATATTTGGACTTACTAACATTAAATATTGGAAACACGAAAATAAGATGATCTATCTGGTACCTCTTTCAAACGGAAAAATTATGACACTTTATGGGAATATCTCGCTTAACTCCGCTGTCAGAATAGCTAAATCTATTAATAAATAAAATATATAAGACTATGCACAAAATATTATCATTTAATTTATTATTTATTGGAATCCTATCAATTAGTTCGTTTAATTCAAACGCAGCTTTACCAGAAAATATTTCTGATTTGGTTGAGAATGCAGCTCCTGCTGTTGTGAATATCACCTCTAAAAAGGAAGTCTCACAGAGATCATCTTTTGGATATGGAGGTATACCTGATGAAATGCTTGAAAGATTTGGTATTCCGCGAGAATTCCGAGAAATGCCACAAAAAAAGAGAGAATCAGTTTCATACGGCTCAGGGTTCATTTTGAAAGATAATTTTATTATGACTAACTTTCATGTAGTTGAAGATGCAACTGAAGTTATTATTTCTCTTGCAGACAGAAGAGAGTTTAAGGCTGATGTTATTGGCGTTGATCCTTTATCAGATCTTGCAGTTCTTAGAGTTAACGCAAACGATTTACCTGAGGTAAACGTTGGCAACAGCGACCAATTGAAAGTAGGAGATTGGGTTGTAGCTATTGGTTCACCTTTTAGTTTTGACTTCTCGGTAACAGCAGGTATTGTCAGCGCAAAAGGCAGAAGTATACAAAATAACAATATTGGCAACTATGTTCCATTTCTACAAACCGATGTTGCAATAAATCCTGGGAATTCAGGAGGACCATTATTTAATCTTGAGGGAGAAGTGGTAGGCATTAATTCGCAAATATATTCAAGAAGTGGTGGATATCAAGGATTGGCATTTGCAATACCCATCAATGTTGCAATTGATGTTGCTGAACAAATAATATCAAGTGGTGAAGTGCTTAGGGGCTACTTAGGAGTAAGAATGAGCGAAGTTGATAGTGATCTCGCAGATGCTCTTGGAATGAGAAAGCCTTACGGAGCTTTAATTAATGATGTTGAAGAGGGTGAATCAGCTGATAATGCAGGATTATTGCCCGGAGATGTCATAATCGAATTTGATAATAAAGAAATTAAATTTAGTTCAGATCTACCTCATGTTGTTGGTCAAATAAAACCAGAAACTAAAGCCTCAGCAAAGGTTATTCGAGATGGAGATGAAATTACTCTCGATTTCACCCTTGGACAACTTCCACTCAGTAATGATAATTTTATACCAGCAAAAGCCCAGCTATCATCAGACCCATTTGGAATAAAAGTATCTGAAATTGATAGAGATAACCCAACAATGGCTAATATGTCAGATGGAGTAATTGTAACAAGGGTTAATTTGAATTCACCAGCATCGGGGAAAATTAACAGAGGCGACATAATTACAATGATTCAACTCAAAGGAAAAAAACAAGAAGTTTTTGATGTTGATTCTTTTAATAATGCAGTTGAAAATTTAGAACCAGGTAGCAAGATTGCAGTTCATTTGATCAGAAATGGAAATAGAGTAATTACTTCAGTTACACTCAACTAAATTTATATTCACTTATTTTCTGAATTTGCTAGTAAAATAGCAGCAAATTATGAAGAATATAAGAAACTTTTCTGTCATTGCGCATATTGATCATGGAAAATCTACTCTCTCAGATAGATTAATTGAGTACTGTGGCGGTCTATCTAAAAGAGAAATGGAAGATCAAATTCTTGATTCCATGGATATTGAAAGAGAAAGAGGAATAACAATAAAAGCTCAAGCAGTGTCTTTGAAGTATAAAAAAGGCCAAGAAGAATTTTTATTGAATTTTATTGATACTCCAGGCCATGTAGATTTTTCATATGAAGTATCAAGATCATTATCAGCATGCGAGGGAGCCTTATTGGTAGTTGATGGCTCTCAAGGTGTTGAGGCCCAGACTCTGGCAAATTGTTATACGGCTGTTGAGGAAGGTTTGGAGGTTGTTCCAGTTATAAATAAAATCGATTTACCCCAAGCGGAACCAGATAGAGTCAAGATTGAAATAGAAGATATGGTTGGAATTAATGCTAATGATGCACCTCAGGTAAGTGCAAAAACAGGTGAAGGTATTGAAACCCTCCTTGATAAACTTGTATCCGACATACCATGTCCAGAAGGTGATAAAGACAAAAAACTCCAGGCCTTAATTATTGATTCATGGTTTGATTCATATCTAGGCGTCGTATCTTTAATACGAATAAAAAATGGAAAGATTCGTAATGGACAAAAATTCAAAATTTTTTCAAATGGAAACACACATATTGTTGATGATGTTGGCATATTTTCACCGAAGAAGATCTCTAAAGATGAGCTTTCAGCAGGCGAAGTAGGGTATTTAGTTGCTGGTATTAAAGACATTAAAGGTGCGCCTGTAGGTGATACACTTGTTGAAGCAAATGATGAGCTTATTGAGCCCTTGGCAGGGTTCAAGAAAGTAAATCCTAAGGTTTTTGCTTCAATTTTTACTCTTAACTCTGATGACTATGAAAAGTTTAGAGATGCACTTTCAAAACTTGTTTTGAACGATAGCTCTTTAATTTATGAGCCTGAGGTATCAGATGCACTTGGTTTTGGGTTTAGATGTGGTTTTTTGGGAACACTACATATGGAGGTTGTACGAGAAAGATTGGAAAGAGAATATGATCTTGACTTAATATCAACAGCTCCTTCTGTTGAATATGAGGTTTTAAAAACTGATGGAGTCGTCTTGAAATGTGATAATCCCTCACAACTTCCACTGCCAAATGAAATTGATGAAATTAGAGAACCCATTGTTCACACAACAATCATATCTCCTAATGAATATGTTGGAAATATTATTACTTTATGTACCTCTAAAAGAGGCATACAAAAAGATATGAAATATTTTGGAAATCAAGTATCTATAATATTTGAAATGCCATTATCATCAGTAATAATTGATTTTTTTGATCAGATTAAGTCCTCAACTAAAGGATTTGCATCCATTGAATATGCTTTAATCGGATTTGAAAAATCAGACCTAACAAAAATTGATGTTTTGATTAATAATAAAAAAATTGACGCTTTATCTATGATTGTCCACAAGTCTTTTTCAACATCAAAAGCAAGAGAAATTGCAAAAAATCTTCAAAAATTAATTCCAAGACAAATGTTTGATGTTCCTATTCAAGTTGCACTTGGTGCTAAAATTATATCCAGAGAAACTGTTAAAGCTTATAGAAAAAATGTTACGGCTAAGTTATATGGTGGAGACGTTACTAGAAAAATGAAATTACTAGAAAAACAAAAACAAGGTAAGAAGAAAATGAAACAACTTGGAAAAGTTTCAATACCCCAAGATGCATTTCTTAACTATTTCAATTCAGAGAAATAATATGTTAACTGATCCTTTATTTATTATCGGTTGTATCGGAATGGCATTATGTCTTTTTATTTGGATTAAATTTAGTTTAGAGAATGAAAATATTGAAGAACCTTTTTTAATTAGATATTTGTCCACATTAAGCTTTATTTCTGGCGCTGCACTTCTATTAAGTATTTTTTATAATGCAGGTGACCTTGGCATAGTTCTTCTTGCCGGATCATTGATAGCATTTATAGTAATGATAGTTGGTCATTATCTTAATAATTCAGAAATTGCTAATACTTCACGTGGTTATTTTATTCCTCTTTTTATAATATTTGTTCTGAGAACTTTTCTTTATGAACCATATCAAATACCTTCCGGTTCAATGGAGCCACAATTACAGAAAGGCGATTTTCTTCTAGTTAACAAATATTCCTATGGACTAAAGATCAATAGAATAAGCATGCCTAAGTATTTAAGAAACGATCCTGAGTATGGAGATCCAGTGGTTATTATTCCTCCTCATAACCCGGTTCCATATATTAAAAGATTGATAGGTAAGCCAGGCGATACAATAAGAATCATCAACAAGAAACTCTATATTAATGGAGAGGCTCTTGAGAGAAATTTTGTAGAAACAGAACAAATAATACTTAAGAAAAGATATAAATATCCTTCAGGAGATATTATTGCTAAAGAAACTAATGCAATAGGAGATATTTATTATGAGAAACATAACGACTCTGAATATCTTATAAGAAATACAAGAGGTGAAAATGATCAATATCCTCAAGAATGGACAGTTCCAAGCGGTCACTATTTTGTAATGGGTGATAACAGAGATAATTCCAACGACAGCACTAAAGACGTTGGATTTGTTCCAAGGGAAAACTTCTTTGGTAAGGCTGAATATATTTGGATGACATGGGAATGTTGGACATGCTTACCATCATTTAAAAAAGCTGGAAAGATCAACTAATGTCAATCCATACATTAGAAAAAAATTTGAATTATAGGTTTAAAAGTATAGACCTTATTAAATTAGCTCTTATTCATAAAAGTTCAAATAATAACCTTAATAATGAAAGGCTTGAATTTCTTGGTGATTCAATCCTAAATTCAGTTATATCAGAATATCTCTATTTAAAATATCCCAATGAAAAAGAGGGTCTACTAACGCTAATGAGATCATCTATTGTCAAAGGTGATGCGCTCACCAAAAAAGCTCATGAAATTGAACTACTTAAATTCATTGAGTTATCTAAAGGTACTGCGAACCTTTTAGAGAGTAGAAAACAATCAATTTTAGAAGGAACAATTGAATCAATAATAGGTGCAGTATTTATAGATGGCGGTTTTGAAGAAGCACAAAATTTTGTTCTTAATTTATTTAAAAATGAATTAAAAAGCATTGGACCTGATCAAGAATTTAGAGATTCAAAAACTGAGCTACAAGAATTACTTCAATTTCAAAAAAAAGAATTACCAAAATATATTTCTAAAAGCTGTAATGATTTTTTTGAATGCCAAATACAAATTGATGAAAAGTATTTTTCTGGTAAAGGAATTTCTAAAAGACAAGCTGAAATCTCTGTTGCTAAGTCTGCGCTGTCGTACCTAAAGTCAAAAAATGTCTAAGCAATACTGCGGATACATATCAATAATCGGAAAACCTAATGTAGGAAAATCTTCAATTTTGAATGCCATACTAGAAAGAAAAATATCAATTACATCTCGCAAGTCACAAACTACAAGAAATAATATTTTAGGTATTAAAACAGTTAAAAATAAACAAATGATTTTTATCGATACCCCTGGAATGCACGCAAATTCAAAAAAAACAATGAATAAAATCTTAAATAAGTCAGCTCAAAGCATGATTGATGACTCTGATTTAGTTTTATTCATTTTACAAAGATTGAGCATCGGCAATGAAGATAAACTTATTATTGAAAAACTTAGATCATTGGACCAAAAAGTAATATGTGTTGTGAACAAAATTGATCAAATCGAAAATAAAAATAAATTATTACCATTAATGGAAGAGCTTTCCTCAAATTATAACTTTAGTGAGATTGCATTAGTTTCAGCCAAGACAAAAGATGGAATCACAGATCTCATTAAAATTATTCAAAATAATATTCCTGAAAACAATCATTTGTTCGATGAAAATGAAAACAATGAAGTTTTTAGCAGCAGTTCAAAGTTTATGATTTCAGAACTGATAAGAGAAAAAATCATCAGGAAACTAGGTGATGAGCTACCTCATGATACATTTGTTGAGATTGAAAGCGTAAGTCAAAAAAATAAAATTTTTGAAATACATGCCACTATTTTTGTGAATAGAAAATCACAGAAACAGATTGTAATTGGTTCCGGCGGAGAAGTATTGAAAACTATAGGAAAAACTTCAAGATTAGAAATTGAGAAATATTTAAACAAGAAAGTCTTTTTAAAAACTTGGGTTAAAGTAAAAAAGAATTGGAATACTGATTCTGAATTTATTCACAGCTTGGGAGTAGGGGGTAACTATGAGCCAAAGTGATTCTGACGAATGCTTTGTTCTTCATCAAAGATCTTATAGTGAAACAAGTATCATAGCTGAAATTTTTACAAGAAAAAATGGGAAGGTTTCGATGATTGCTAAAGGTGCAAAAAAACCTAAATCAAAATTTTTTGGCTATTTAGTCCCATTTCATAAGCTAAATATTAATTTTTCAGGTCGCTCAGAACTCAAAACAATCACTAATATTGACAGAGATCTTACTAAAACAGATTCTACCCTTACAAAAACAAGCTACAGTTTGTTATACGTGAATGAGTTATTAATAAAATTATTACCAAAAGATGCTCAACAAGAGGAATTATTTTTACTATATGAAAAATTCCTGAATGCAGTAAATAAGAAAAATAATCTTGAATTAGTTTTAAGAAACTTTGAACTAGACCTGTTAGATATGCTGGGATATGGTTTTGATTTTAATTACGAAATTGAAAATCAAGCACCAATTGAATCAAACTCTCATTATCTGTTCGTATCCGAAAGAGGCTTTAAAAAGACAGATCGATCAAATTTACTAGGAAAAGATATTATTAATATGAAACACAGAAAACTTGAAATGGTACCGTCTCATCATTTAAAAGAAATTACAAAAAAAGCTATCAGTATGTGTCTTGATGGAAAAGACTTATCAAGTCGTGAAATTTTTAAGAGTCTTAAAAAATGATATTTGGCATCGGTGTTGATATTGTAAAAATATCTAGGATAAAGAACATGAAATCTTGTGATAAGTTTGCAAAAAAAATTCTTAGTGATAAGGAGCTTAGTAATTTTAATGAGCTTGATGAAAATTCTAAAATATCTTACTTATCTAAACAGTTTGCTGCAAAAGAGGCTTTTTCAAAAGCATTTGGAACGGGCATTAGTGGTGATGTGAGATTAAAGGAAATTAGGATCCTAAGGAACGAAAATGGCAAACCATACATGCATGCAGGTAAAGTCTTAAAAAAACACATGGATAATTTGGGAATCAGAGAGGCTCATGTTAGTCTTTCCGATGAAGACAATTATGTAATAGCTTACGCACTTTTAGAGAGATGAAAAATATTATCTTATTAGGTCCACCAGGTGCTGGCAAAGGCACCCAAGCAGATTTAATCTGTGAGAAGTTCAATATTCCAAAGATAAGCACTGGAGACATGTTGAGAGATGCCGTCGCCTCTGGCAGTGAATTTGGAAAAAAAGTTTCTAATATATTAGATACTGGCGGCTTAGTTTCCGACGATGTTATTGGATCACTTATAAAAGATAGACTTGATAAACCTGACTGTAATAGAGGGAGTCTCTTTGATGGTGTTCCAAGAACTCTCGGTCAAGCCAATCAATTTAATGAAATGAATATTATGTTTTCGCATGTCATTGAAATACATGTCGATGATGATGTAATAGTAAAAAGAATGTCAGGAAGAAGAGTTCATCCTGGATCTGGAAGAAATTATCATGTCCTATTCAATAAACCACAAAAAGATGGCTTTGATGACATTACAGGAGAGCCGTTAATACAGAGAGAGGATGATAAACCAGAAACAGTTCTGAAAAGACTCAATGTATACCATGATCAAACAAAACCCCTAACTAATTTTTATTCAAAACTATCTGCTGAAAGCGCTGTAGTATTTTTTAAAGTAGATGGCTCAAAGTCTGTTACTGAGGTTTCAGATGCTATTTTTGAAAACATTTAAATAATGAAAATCATTACAATGAAAAGTTCAGGTGACTCAACTTCAGTTAGTTTTATGTCTGGTGATGAAATTAATACATTCGAGCAAACTCACAATAGGAAGGATAGACCTAACTGGGAAATATTTCTAAATAATGTAGGATATAAAAAATTTTTTGTTCTTGAAGAAATAGATCTATTTGCATTTAGTAATAATCAAAAATCTTTTACAGCTACTCGATCTATCGCAACCTATCTTAAGGGTATATCAACAGCATTAATTAAACCATTGATGGTTATTGATGATCCAGACTCAGAGCTGGGCTCAGAGGATATTGCCAAGCTTGCTAAATTTGAATTTCAAAAATGTAATTGTGATGCAAGTCAATTTAAGCCAGAAGATGCAAATCCTTCTTATCCTCAGCCAATAAATTATAAAAAAACAAATGAATGATCTATATTTGAGTATAGTTTTAGCCTTAATCCAAGGGATAACAGAATTTCTTCCAGTCTCTAGTTCAGCACACTTATTATTTCCATCGCTATTGTTCGGTAGTGATGATCTTGGTTTGCCATTTGATATAGCTTTACATGCTGGAACATTGATAGCTGTGATTTATTTTTTTAAAAATGATATTTTTAATATGGCACGGTCATTTCTACCAGGAAATAATGAATTAGAAGATGAAAGAAATCTTGCGATGATGCTTATAGTAGCAACTTTACCAATAATTTTTGCAGGTTTTATTTTCTATGATTACATAAATGCTAGAACATTTAATATTACTTCAATAGCTATATCCAATATTTTGTTTGGTTTCTTGCTCCTAGTAATTTTTTTTAGAAGATCAGAGAAATTAGATTTTTATAAAATTACTTTTAGTATGGCTTTGATAATTGGCATTTTTCAATGCTTTTCTCTTATCCCTGGTGCATCTAGATCTGGAACTGCCATTACTGGAGCGCTTTTGATTGGATTAAATTTGAAAGATTCTTCAAAATTTGCTTTTTTATTAAGCATCCCAACAATATTAGCAGCATTGAGCTTACTAATTATTGATTTAGATGAAATCGCTTTAAGAACGAATTATTACTATTTAATTATTGGGTTTTCTATTTCAATGTTTGTAGCTTTTACTTCAATAAAATATTTTTTAAAGTTTGTTGAAAAAATTGGCATGGTTCCATTTGTGATATATCGATTTATTCTTGGTTTAGTTTTATTAACTCTATTCTAGATGCAAATATATGTAGAGAACTTATTTAAAGATGAAAATATAATTTCTATTGCTGAAAGCCTTGATTTAAAAACTACTACAAAGAGAAATAAGGAATGCAACCTTATATATAATGAAAGAGGATTATCTTTTTTTGTAGATCCACTTAATAAAAATCATTCAATAAATATTGACTTCATGAGTGGAAAATTAGGATGGAGAATTACAAGACCGCAAAATGAAAGCCTGCTGAAAAAAACACTAGGAAGAAGTAAAGAAAAATTAAAAATTTTTGATGCAACACCTGGATTTCTATCTGACACAATGATTTTTCTATCAATGGGTCATAAAGTTGTGGCAGTAGAACAAAGTAAAATAATCTTCCATCTGGTAAATGATGCCATTCGGCGAGCTAGTCCAAGCTTAACTTATTTAAAAAATCTATCATTTTGCCACGGCGAGTCATTTAATTATTTCGATAATGCTAAAGATAATTTTGATGTTATATATCTTGATCCAATGTACCCAGATTCAAGAAAAAAAGTTAAAAAAACAGGCTCTGTTGAAGCACTTAAATTTATACTTGATTATGAACGTAAATCAAATCAAAACGATGAGCTAGTTTTAAAATTTTTAGCAAATAGAAATAAAAAAATTATTTTAAAAAGACCTTTAAAATCTAATAAAAAATATAATAATATTAACTATCAAGTGAAAGGTAAAACAACAAGATTTGATATTTATTTATGATTGAAATAAAAAAAGACTCAGTAGAATTAACGTTAGAGTCAAATGTTGTCTATGATCTTCCTTTTTTGTGGCTAAGAGATAACTGTCAATGTGATGAGTGTAGGATAACTGAGACTGAAGAAAAACAGTTCTTACTTCATACAGTTCCATCAGATATTCGTCCTAAAAGTGTTGAAGAAAAAAATGATAACTTAATAATTCATTGGCCAGATTCTCATAAATCTATAATTCCAATTAAAAAAATATTGAGATCTTCATCACAAAGATATCCTAAAAAAGAATCATGGCCAGAAGATTTCAAACCCCAAAAATATTATTGGAATCAATTTTTAGAGTTAGATAGTTTGGCAATAAAGGGATTACAAGATTTTGTAAGATATGACGTAATTATTTTAAAAAATGCTCCAGATGAGTCTAATTCATTAGAACTGTTAGCAAAAAGATTTGGACCAATTCACGAAACCTTGTTTGAAAGAATTCATAATGTTTCAGTCACAGGCCAAGTATATAACGTAGCTCATACATCTAAAGGATTGCCGCCACATAACGATTTTGCTAGTTATTTATATCAACCAAACGTTCAAGCTTTACATATGCTTGTAAATGAATGTGAAGGAGGCGAATCGGTGATAGTTGATGGTTGGGAGGCAGCAAAAGATCTTAAAAATAAAAATCCAGATTTTTTTGAAATTTTAAGTAATTTTGATGTTCCATTCAGAGAGTTTGATGATAACAATGAAACATATGCTGAGGCACCCCTTATAAGGTGTTCGCCGAGCGGAGAGATCGAAAGCTTTCGATTTTCAAATCAATTAATGCAAATGATTAATCCTATTAAAAAAAATGTGAAAAAGTTCTATGATGCTTATCATAAATTATCAGAAATGATGCACTCTTCAAAATACCGTTCTAAATTTAGACTTAATTCTGGAGAGGTATTAATAGTTGCGAGCTTAAGAGTTCTTCATGCAAGAGAATCATTTATTCCAAATGGGAAAAGACATCTTCAAGATGCTTACTTTTTTTATGATAATGCTGCAAATAATATTGTTAGACTATCTAAACATTAAAATACTTTGGTGAAATTATTAAAATTACAGAACCAGAAATATCAAGAATAATTGAAATGGCTTGGGAGGATAGAACCCCATTTGACGCCATTGAATCTCAGTTTGGATTATCTCATGATGAGGTCGTCAGTTTAATGAGAGGAAACTTAAAAAGATCAAGTTTTAAGGTTTGGAGAGAAAGAGTTCGAGGAAGAAAAACCAAACATTCTGAACTGAGAAATTTTAAAGTTGGAAGACATCAGTCATATGATCAACCAAAATATAGAAAACGATAAGATTAAATTTACAAATTTATTTAAATCTTTTTTTTCTGATTTAAATAATACACAACTAATATTCGATGATGAGAAGGTCTCTATTATTGAAATCAATGAAGAAAATTCTGATCCAGCATCAGTAGAATTAGAATTTAAAAATGAAGTATTTATATTAGATTATTGGGATGGATACTCTTTGGCTGAACAAATTACTTTTGAAAATTATAATGAGGCCAAGTTATTTTTTAAAAAGTTTTCAAAGAAAATGGCTAAGAATCTTAGAAGGTTCTAAGCGCAGTTAATTTTAACTGCGCTTATTTTTTAAAAGTGTGCAGTACTTAATTAATAACCGCCTGTTCCGCCACCATCATCACCATCGTCGTCGTCACTTCCAGATCCAGGAAAGTGTGATTTGGTTTTGAAAATTGCATCCTCTGAAGGCAATTCTGCGCCATGATAGCCTTGATCTGCAGGCATATAGAATGTTAAACCTGGGTATTCATAGAATTCATGCGTATGGTCAGAGGCATTTTGACGAGTTAGATATACTTTATATGTATAACCAGAAGCACCTTTAAAAGGACCAGTTTTAACTGTACCTTTCACTTTCATTGGAGTTGCTGCTGCAGCATTAGTAACGTCAATATTTGCCATATCAAATCCTGAATTTAGCCCAACTCTAACAAACTTACCTTTTGCATACATTCCAGCATGAAACCTACAATGCGCATATAAAGTCACTGGAGTAGCTTCAGATACTGTAAGGGTTAACGAGTCTTGATCCCATCCTTCAGCTGAACCAATATCCCCACTTTGATCCATATCGTCCTGTTCGGTTGAAAGATGAAAAGGGTGGTTAGAGGTAACAGTGTTCGTAGGAGCAAAATTTATGACATCTCCATCTCTGATATAAATAATAAAGTCAGTTTCTTTAGCATTAATATTATCAACACTGTAATACGAAGATCCTGAATTAGAAAGATTATATGTCGTAGTTCTTATGTCAGCTTCATTATCTACATATGCATCACTAGAAGCTGTACTACCCCAGTCTGTATCAGATTGTATCCAACTATTGGTTTCAAAAATAAGAGCATCTAAAGAGCCTTGACTTATAGTACCATCCATAACACCAAGCATGGCATCAGAAAGGTATGACATACCAACTTTAGCAAAATGCGAATGGGATTTAGAGGAGTCATTTGCATTTATTTTTTGCATGTAAGCTGATATGCCAGCTGATAGATTTATGAGTTGATCACTTGAAGGAGCTGCTGAAAAAGTAGCATCAGTTAACAAACTTTTTATAAAAGTAGTATCGCCTAGGGATGTCTCATCACCCGTTCTGTTGTATATAGCACTTGCAAGCACTTGACCTGGATTTGAAACACCAATGTTATCAAGTACACTTTCAAGTACTAAGATCTGTGTATTTACTACAGCAGCCTTATTAGCATTTGCATCAGATAGATTTGTAAAGGGATTATCAAACCTTATCATAAAGTCTGAAGAAATTCCGAGCTTTGATTTGAAAACTTCATACTCTGTATTGTTGTTGAAATCATTCATTATCGTACTGAGTGGAGTAACTACGAAATTCTGATCAGTAACAGGTTGACCCAGAGCTTGCCCAGAATTATCACCAAATTGAAGATTTGTAACAGGGTCAAATCCGCCTTCACCACGTAATACTCCAGTAGTCCCTGAGTCAACTGTTATTGAAAATGTACCGTCTGTCGCTGTTGTTGCTGTTGCGTTTGCGCCATCACATGTGCCAGCAGTAACTTCGATACAAACTGTTGCGCTTTGAATTGGGCCGGCGCCTAGGTATGTTCCATCCATTCCTTCAGTTTCTGTTAAATCTGTTACGGTAACTGTAAAAGATTCAGAAACCGTAGCTGTGCCGTCTGTTACTGAAACTAGAAATCCATAAACATTATCTGTATTCGAGTCGCCAGCATTTTCAAAATCTGGTGAAGTATTAAATGTGACTGTTCCATTCGCACTTATGCCAAACGCTGAACTATCACCTCCAGAAATGCTATATGTTAATGTATCACCTGAATCAGCATCTGTTGCAGTCACTTGGAATGCAGATGTTTGATTTTCGGGTACAGAATAATCTGTAGTAGTATTTGTAATTGTTGGGGAATTGTTACTAGTGCCACCGCCATATCCGCCACCGCCACCGCCGTAACCAGAATCTGAGCCGCCGCCACCGCCACCGCCACCGCCACAAGATGCGATAACAAAAACGGTTGTTAATAGAACTACCCTGTTTAAAGTATTCATATAATCTCCTTTTAGTTCTTTGCCGGTGGGTATGTAATATGTAAAATCTAGATGTGCCCAACTAGATTAAGATCACAGCAAAACAGCTATGTAGTGGATTAAACACAAACCACTTATATTTTGTCAAAATTTTTTTAAACCATGTAAAAATAAGGTAATTAGACACTTTTTTTTGTAGTTCTATTACAAGATTAGTAAATAATGAATTAATTTTTGATATCATGCACATTATTTACACATATATTAACTTTGATGTTAATTCATATTAGTTAGATCTTTTTTATCGATATATTTAATGGTGCCCCATATCTGAGTCGAACAGATACTCCCGAAGGAACGCGATTTTGAGTCGCGCGCGTCTACCAATTCCGCCAATGGGGCTTGCGAAGCATT
>PBKI01000006.1 GCA_002721385.1 Gammaproteobacteria bacterium | reverse complement strand
TCTAGAAATTTTTGATCTTCTGTCAATAACCTTTAGTATTTTGCCAAAAGTTTTTTTGCTATCTTGAATGATTTCTAACTCAACATAATCACCAACAACAACATTTTTTATAGCCACACAGCCAAATTCACCAAAATTTGTTTTTACCAAACAAGTATTTGAATAGAATTCTATAACTTGTCCGGTTTGAACTTTTTTCATAATAAGAACAAAATACACTAAAGAGGTGATTATAAAAAGAGATGAAGACTATGCAATCAAGAGATAATCTTATTTGGATTGATTTAGAGATGACAGGATTAAATCCTGAAAAAGAAAAAATTATAGAAATAGCAACGTTGATAACTGATTCTGATCTTAATATTATTGCAGAGGGACCAAATCTAGTTTTGTCACAACCTAAAGAGATCTTAGACTCTATGGATGAGTGGAATCAGAGCCATCACGGTTCTTCAGGATTAATAGACGAAGTAAGAAAGAGCGATGTTAATGAACAGATAGCTGAAATAGAGACCCTTGATTTTGTATCAAAATATGTTGGTGAAAAGGTATCGCCAATGTGTGGTAATACGGTATCGCATGATAGAAGGTTTTTGAACAAATATATGCCCAGACTCGAGACATATTTTAATTACAGACACATAGATGTTTCATCGTTTAAAGAGGTCGCTGTTCGATGGATGAATGAAGCACAAGTATATGAAAAGAAAGGTTCACACAGAGCATTAGGCGACATAAAAGAATCAGTTGAAGAATTAAGATTTTACAAAAAAATCTTTATGCCAGATTAAACTAATCTTTTCTATTAGACGGCTGAATATTTAATGGGAATGGGCTTATCTGACCTTTGTTTTCTTTAATTTTTGCCTCTCCAGTTTCATTAACCTCATCAATTCTTATAATTGAATTTATGGGTATGTAACTTCTTTCAACTTTTGCAAACTCATTTTTTAACTTTTCTGAGCTTGGATCAACCACTAGCTGTTTATCTTTATTGAAGATATACTCTTCCACCTCGATAAAACCATACATATCACTTTGGTAAATTTGCCTGGAAAAAATCTCGTAAATTTCACCAAGCTGAATGAAAATTATCTTGTAAACATTTTTTGTTTTCATAATACTTATTATATGGGAATAAAATTAAAGAATTAAAGTTGCTGTTAATAAAGAATATATGACAAAAAAATTATTTATTAAAACTCATGGCTGTCAGATGAACGAATATGATTCAGCTAAAATGTTTGACTTACTTGAGGAAAAAGAACAATTTGAATTAGCTAAAACAGAAGATGAGGCTGATCTTTTAATCCTCAATACTTGTTCTATTAGAGAAAAGGCACAAGAGAAAGTATTTCATCAAATTGGCAGATGGAGAAAAATAAAAGAAAAAAAACCAAATCTTAAAATTGCAATTGGTGGTTGTGTAGCGTCACAAGAGGGCGAAAAAATTATAAAAAGAGCACCTGCGGTTGATATTGTTTTCGGGCCTCAAACCCTTCACAAACTCCCTGAACTATATAAAGAGAAAAATAAAACTGATATTAATCAGGTTGATATTTCTTTTCCAAAGTTGGAAAAGTTCAGCCATTTTCCGACAAAAGCTACTGGTGAGCCCTCTGCTTTTGTATCTATTATTGAAGGATGTAATAAATATTGTTCATTTTGTGTTGTTCCAAAAACAAGAGGCCATGAAGTGTCTAGAACAATTGAAGATATCTTAAATGAAATCTCAGAGTTGGCTGATAAGGGTACAAGAGAAATACATCTTTTGGGACAAAATGTTAATAATTTTAAGGGTACCCTCATGGGAGAAAAATCTTCACTTGCAAAGTTAATAGAACTTACAGCAAAAATAGATAATATCGAACGAATAAGATATACAACAAGCCATCCACATGAGTTTAAAGATGATTTAGTTGAAGTATATGATAGAGTGCCGGAATTAGTGAGCCATGTTCATCTTCCGGTTCAAAGTGGCTCAGATAGAATATTAAAGCTTATGCGAAGAAGATATAATATTGAAAAGTACTTGAGCCTAGTTGAACGAATAAGACAAATTAGACCAGAAATGAGCTTTTCCTCTGACTTCATTGTTGGATTCCCAGGAGAAACAAAAGATGAATTCATGGACACTATGAATGTTATTAATGAGGTTAAATTTGATGAGTCATTTAGCTTTATTTATAGTCCAAGACCAAATACAACCGCATCAGATATGCCCGATGATGTATCAGAGGAAGAAAAAAAAGAAAGACTTAATATTTTGCAGAATAGACTTAATCAACTTTCTTTTGGATTCAGTAGAAAAAAAGTAGGGTCAATTCAAAGCTGTCTCGTTTATGGTCAATCAAAACGAGATCCTGGTCAGCTTCAAGCCAGAACTATTTGCAATCGCGTAGTTAATTTTCAATCAAGTGATATTGATTTAGTTGGTCAAATGATTAATATTCAAATAAATGAAGCTTTACCAAATTGTCTCAGAGGAAGTCTGCAAAATTAATGACAGATAAATCAGCCTTAACAAATCTCAAAATAAATACATCAGATGCAAATGTTATGGTTAGGCTTGTGGGTGAACACAATGAAAATTTAAAATTTTTCGAAAAAACTTTCAATGTTAAAATTTTTCAAAATGGTAATGACCTGAAAATACAAGGATTCAAAGAAAATGTTGGTCTTTCTGCAAATGCATTAANCAGGCTTTACGAAAAAGCTAATAAAGGTATTGAAATTACAAAGGAAACATTACATTCATGTATTCAAGAAATAGATGTTAAAACNAAAGCTTCAGATATGGTTATAAAAACACCAAAAAAAAGCATTGTCCCAAGAAGCTCAAATCAGATTAGTTATGTGCAAAGTATTNAAAATAAAGAGATTAATTTTGGTATTGGCCCCGCTGGAACTGGAAAGACCTATTTAGCAGTNGCTACGGGAGTTAATTCTCTTTTGAATGAGAAAGTCGACAGGATAATTCTCATAAGACCAGCNGTTGAAGCTGGAGAAAAACTTGGNTTTCTNCCAGGTGATTTATCTCAAAAAGTTGATCCTTATCTTAAGCCTCTCTATGATGCGCTATACGAAATGATTGGAATTGAGAGGACCGAAAAGNTGCTATTAAGAGGAATTATTGAAATTGCACCTTTGGCATATATGAGAGGCAGAACGCTTAACAATTCATTTATCATCGTTGATGAAAGCCAAAATACAACAAAAGAACAAATGAAAATGATACTTACAAGAATGGGCTTTGGTTCTTATTTAGTCATTAANGGAGATTTAACTCAAATTGATTTACCTAAAAATATACAATCTGGGCTTTCGCATGCTCTTGAGGTTATTGGTGGGACTGATGAAATAGGCGTAACTAATTTTATATCAAAGGATGTTGTGAGACACCCACTCGTTAGAAAAATTATCGATGCTTATAAAANCTTTGAAAATAAAATTGGAAAACTATAAGTGAATCTTAATATTTCCTGNTCTAAAAACTNCTCTATTAAAAAAAATCTTAAAGAAAAGCTNAATCAAGTTTACGCAAATATATGCCATGAAGAAAAAATTANAACTGACTCAGTGAATCTTAAATTTATTAGTGATGAAGAAATGATTAAGCTAAATATGAGGTACAGAAATAAAAATAAATCAACAAACGTTTTATCATTTATCAATGAGGATATTTCTAAGCCACTAACAGGAATTCTGGGAGANATTGCAATAAGTATTGATTATGTAAAATCCGAAGCACTAGAACTTAATAAGAATTTCGATGAACATATAATTCACATGTTTGTCCATGGGGTATATCATATATTAGGATTTGATCATCAAAATGAAGTAATGGCATATTCTATGGAAAGTAAAGAAATAGATATTCTTAAAAAATTTAATATCAAAAATCCATACTAACAAATGAACGAAAAGCAAAACAACGAAGAAAGTAAGCCTCCGTCGAGCGCGATAGATAAATTAAAAAAATATTTTAGAAATCCATTTTTTATTAAGACTCAAAGCGTATCTGAAGTAACAGATTTTCTAAAAGATGCTGCTGACCAGAACATTATAGATAAAGAGGCAGAATCAATCGCGAATAAAGCGATAAGACTTGGCGATACAACCGTGAAAGAGATAATGATACCTAAGGTTGACATGGTAACTATTAATATTGAAGAGGCTACAACAAAAATCATAGAAAAAATAATAGATGCAGGTCATTCAAGATACCCAGTATTAGGAAAAGAAAGAAATGAGGTTCATGGAATTTTGCTAGCTAAAGACATTTTGCCTAAATTGTTTAAAGGATCACAAGATTTCGAAATAAATGATATGTTAAGAGACCCAAATATTGTTCCAGAAACAAAAAAAGCAGATGCCTTACTTGAAGAGTTTAAGCAAGATAGATCACACTTAGCAGTTGTTATNGATGAATACGGTGAGGTATGTGGATTAATTACAATTGAAGATATTCTAGAGGAGTTAGTTGGCGAGATTGAAGATGAGCATGACATTGATGAAGAGGAGATAATAAAAATCTCGGAGAATAAATATAGCATTGATGCAAAAATAGAATTAGAGGAATTTNTAAGTTTTTTTAATCTAAATANGGATCCTTTGAGCGTGGACGCAGAAACTCTTGGGGGATTTTTTATCTCTGAGTTTGGTGTACTTCCAAAAATTGGAGATAAAATAAGAATTAATAATCTGTCTATAAAGGTTGNCGATTCAGACAATAGAAAAATTAAAAAATTTATAGTTAAAATTAATTCATGATTCTCAAATCAATCTTAACTCCATTATTTTTTGGTATGTTGGGTATATTTGCATATGCACCCTTCTCTATNAAATTTTTAATTTTCTTCTCATATTTTTACTTAATAAAACAATTAATTTCTTCAGTTGAGNATAGGATANACAAAGTATTTTTTTGGGGTATTGGGCACTGGGGTTTTGGTATGTCATGGCTAATAGTAAGTGTTTACTATTATGGAGAGTCATCAATTACAGTATCTNTATTAATATTTATTTTATTAACGATAATATTATCTATAACATTTACTATGCCATTTCTTTTAATTAAAAAGCTTTTTAATATACTTAAAATCAATAGTAATTCTTATAAATTATTGTTTNTGACTTCTATGCTGTTAATAGGAGAATTTAGCAGATACTTTCTTCTCAATGGAGTTCCATGGCTAATACCCGGTAACATATATTTAGATACCTTATCCCAAAACCTATTTCCATTATTTGGTGCAGTATTTGGCTCTTNATTAATATANTTTTTTTCTTCAGCCTTAGTTATTTTTTATAAAGAAAAATTGTTTTANATCNTAGTAGTTTTAACTTTCTTCACATTAATACCTCAATTTAAGAATGTAGAAAGCCTNGATGGATTAAAAATATCAATTATTCAACCATCTTCAGACCCTTTTCTTAAATATAAGGGTTCTTATTTCAGAGACATTGAAAATAATATTCTGAATTTAATTGGTAATNTCGCTAAAGATACTGAATTAATAGTTCTACCAGAGGCAGAATTGCCATACTCAATTGAAACAGCAAGATTTAATTATTTTTTAGACAAAACAAAGAATAAAAATAAGATAGTTATGGGAGCTTGGGTTAAAGAACAAAACAAAATTTATAATGCTTTAGTTTCTACATATAACCAGAATACTTANAAAAAAACTCATTTGGTACCATTTGGTGAATATATACCATTGAGTGATAAATTAAGAGGTATTATAGATTTCTTTGATCTTCCTATGTCAAATATACAAAAAGGTGATAAAAATCAAAANAATTTAATAATATTAGACAAATATGANGTATCAACTCCAATATGTTTTGAAATAGCATTTCCTGAGACAGTTAGAAAAATGAACAAAAGTTCATTATTTATGATAAATGTTTCAAATGATACATGGTTCGGNAAATCAATTGGACCATATCAACATTTGGCTATAGCAAGAATTAGAAGCATCGAGAATAATAGATGGACAATAAGNTCTACAAATGACGGATTTTCAGCAATTATATCNAATAATGGGACAGTTGTTGAATATATNAAAAAGGGTGAATCTNGTATCTTAGAAGGNTTNATTAAATTNATTNATGAAAGAAGTATGTACAATCATTTTGGTTATTTATTTATTTATTTATTTGTTTTAGCAGTTATAATTTTTTTCTTAACAAGATTTTTATGGCTTTTAAACAAGTAAAAACACTAATAATACTTATTTCATCAGTATTTTTTAATCAACATATCTATAGTTATGATCANNTANATACTNATNAATCAATAATTATAGATATATCTGAACAAAGACTGTATCTAAAACAGTNTGGGATANTTATTGAAAGTTTTCCAATCTCATCATCCAAGTTTGGTGAGGGTGAAAAACAAGATTCATTTAAGACTCCTTTGGGAATGCACGAAATAAAAACTAAAATAGGCGAAAANGTACCNNTAAATACTATATTTATTTCTAGAATTAATACCAAAAGAACAGCAAATATACTTCATGAACCTCATGATACAGATGATGACTATGTCACCTCNAGGATTTTATGGCTTGANGGGCTTGAGAANGGCATTAATAGNGGCGACGGTNTTGATTCTTANTCAAGNTATATCTACATACANGGAACTCATGAAGAAGGACTTATTGGTCAAAAAGCCTCCCATGGATGCATAAGAATGTTCAATNATGATGTAGTAAGCTTATATAAAAAGGTCAGTAAAGGAACAAAAGTCTATATTAAAGCNTAATTTCTAATATTTTAGAAATTATTAGCAACAGATGACATTTCAAAGCCTAATTTTTCTTTTCTTTCTTCTTTAGAAGGNGCTTCNGCNAGCTTAGATCCTTCATTNGCTAATTTTTTTAGCATTTCACTTGGCTTATATACGTCATTTCCNGTTATTTCTCTGTATTTTTCAAGCTTTTCAATAACTACGTCTAAACCCATAGCATTTGCGTGATGCATTGGTCCACCTCTCCATATAGGGAAACCNTAACCATTTATATANACAACNTCTATATCAGCAGCTCTTTGTGCTACACCTTCTGCAAGAATGTCCGCACCCTCATTAATGAGAGCTAATATGCACCTGTCAACNATTTCTTCATCAGAAATTTCTCTTCTTTCAAATCCATTTNAAGATGATATTTTTTGATATATTTCTTCATTTTCAGGAGCTGGATTTGGNGCTCTNGAACCCTCTGAATAATTATAATATCCAGCACCATTTTTTTGACCATATCTATTTTGTTCGCAAAGNTCATCTCCTATTTTTGCATGTAGTGGTGATTCTTTACCACTTAGTTTTCTTGCTCTCCAACCAAGATCTAAGCCAACTAAATCCATCATACGAAANGGACCCATATTTAATCCAAAGGATTCAAGTGCNTGATCAATTTGGTGGGGAAGGGCACCTTCCAAAAGAAGCATGTTTGCTTGTGCTGTATATCCAAATAACATCCTATTTCCGATAAAGCCTGGAGCGTTAAGAGATACTACTGCAGCTTTTTTGAGCTTCTTGCCGACACTCATAACTGTTGCNAGTGTNTCATTTGAAGTTTGCTCACCTCTGACAACTTCAAGCAATCGCATAATATTTGCTGGACTAAAAAAGTGAGTACCCACTACTTTTTCAGGCCTTTTAGTTACTGATGCAATTGAATCTATATCAAGACCCGATGTATTACTTGCAAGTATTGCTGAATCTTTTGCGTGTTTGTCTAACTCTTTAAATATTTTATGNTTTAACTCTAAATTTTCGTAAACTGCTTCTATTACAATGTCACAATCTGAAATATCGTTATAATCAAGACTAGATGAAACTAAACCAAAAACTGTATTTTTATTTTCTTCTGAGAGCCTACCTTTTTTCACCATNAAATCGTAATTTTTTTCAATTACTGAGACACCTCTNTTAAGATTATCCTCATCTTGATCAATGATATGTACTGGNATACCAGCATTTGCAAAACACATTGCTATACCACCCCCCATTGTTCCTGAACCTATAATTCCTGCTTTTTTAATATCTATTGTTTTAGTTTCTTTAGGAACATCAGATATCTTTGATGCAGCTCTTTCTCCAAAGAAAATATGGATCATTGCTTCCCTTTGAGGGTGAAGCAAACATTCTAAGAAAAGCTCTCCTTCTCNTTTCAANCCTTCATCAAAGTTATCTAGATTAATTGCTGCTTCGACGCATTTTATGATTTGACCTGGAGCAAATTGTCCCTTTCTAGCTTTTGCAGCTAAAGCTTGAGCTTCAAGCATTACATTATCATTNCCTCTAGCTTCTATCATTTTTTCGTTAAGATCTCTAACTTTTGGNTGATTTTCTGTTGATTTGCTNACANTTTTTATAAATTNAATGGATTCATCNACAACGTTTTCTGAAAGTTTGTCTACAATTCCCATATTCATGGCTTTTTTTGCAGGTACATGCGAGCCAGTGAGCATCATTTTTAGAGCTTCTGAAGGCCCAGTTAGTCTTGGTAAGCGTTGAGTTCCACCACCACCAGGTAAAAGTCCTAAATTGACTTCAGGCAGACCTACAAGCGCATTATTATCGGCTATTCTGTAATTACAACATAAAGCTGTTTCAAGTCCACCACCTAAAGCTATTCCGTTAATTGCTGCAACAACTGGTTTTTTACAATATTCTAATTTTTTAAATACTTCATTTAAAGTTACTCCTTCAACATTTCCTCCAAATTCAGAAATATCTGCTCCAGCTATAAAAGCTCTTCCTTTTCCTGTTAAAACAACCCCAACAACATCTTGATCTTCCTCTGCTTTTGTCAATGATTCGTACAAACCTGTTCTAACTCCATCGCTAAGAGGGTTAACAGGTGGGTTATCCACAGTTAAAACCGCTACGCCATCTTTTACTTCATATGTAACTGTTCCTTTCAAGGTATTTCTCCAAATCTATTAAAAAAATCATTATACATAAAAAAAAGACTATTTATTTTATAAATACTATTGATAATTGATTATAAATACATATAATAATGTAGTCAGCACTCCTCTCCCCTATTATTTTTTGCTGACACTCTGGAAATATGGAGGGCTTTGTCCCTCCATCTCTTTTTAAGGTATCATGAATAAATATAAAGACAACATTGAAATAATTTTTTTAATCACAATATTTATAACATCATTAACTGCAATAACTCCTATATCTTAATTATGAAAAAAATATATGCACTTTTAATTTTATTTTCTTTAAACGGTCTTGCCTGTTCAGATATTCTTAACACCGAGATGCATTTACTCGACTCAAGTGAAACTATTAATCTATGTGAATTTGATAATAAAGTTTTGCTGGTTGTAAATGTTGCAAGTAGATGTGGCTACACATATCAGTATTCATCATTACAAGAACTTTATGATACTTATAAGAATGATGGCTTGGTTATACTAGGTGTTCCTTCAAGAGATTTTCTTCAAGAATACTCAAGCGAGGAAGATATTGCCGAATTCTGCTCAACTGAATATGGAGTGAACTTCCCAATGCTTGCAACTTCTAAAGTNAGAGGCAAAAAAGCTAGCCCACTTTATAAAAAACTNATTGCTCAATCTGGAGTTACTCCCTCTTGGAATTTTAATAAATATCTTTTATCAAGAGATGGTGATGTNGTCGAAACTTATGGNTCAGGAGTTAAACCTGATTCTCCNGAATTGAAAGGAAAAATAGAAGAACTTTTGTAACCTATCCTACAATAANTAGATCTGGTTTATTANTTCCGAATATTCCATTTTCAACAACACCAGGTATATTATTAATGGAACATTCTAACTTNACTGGATCTTTTATAATNAGNCCGTGCACATCAATAATTTGATTNCCCTGATCTGTNACAAATCCAGATCTATAAACTGGCTTGCCACCCATTGCAANCATNCTTCTTGAAACCATGCTTCTGCTCTCNGGTATCACCTCTATAGGAAGCGGAAACTTTCCNAAAACTCCGACCTCTTTTGTTTTATCAATAATACATATNAAANTATTTGAAGCTTCAGCAACGATTTTTTCCCTTGTATGAGCTCCACCACCACCTTTTAAAAGATGCCCACTAGCAGAAACTTCATCAGCTCCATCGATATAAAAATCAATTTCATCTACATCATTCAGACTTAATACATCAACATTAATTTTCCTTAATAATTCAGAAGAAGCATTCGAGCTAGAAACAGCACCATAAAATTGGCTATTACTTTTAGCCAATTCATTTATAAAAAAGTTCACCGTTGANCCAGTTCCAATGCCAAGAACTGTTTTTTTTGAAATCTTATTTTTAATATGATTTATTGCTTTTTTTGCAACACTTATCTTTGCAGCGCTCATACAGTTATAATACAAGAAAAATATTACATGTGATTTAAATTGAGATTAAAAATAAAAAAAACTGGAAAATTTAGATTNTCNAAAAAATATTTAAAAATGATCAATGANGCTTCAGTTTATGATGTGTCGATAAANTCACCTACGACTCATGCAATTAATCTATCTCTTAAAGATGGNAATGAGATTTATTTAAAACGCGAAGACCTTCAACCAATTTTTTCCTTCAAAAATAGGGGCGCATATAACAAGATAGTAAATCTTTCTGATAAAAAAAAATCATGTGGCATTATTGCTGCTTCAGCTGGCAACCACGCTCAAGGNGTTGCTNTAGCATGTAAGAAGCTAAAAATAACATGCAATATCGTTATGCCTGTNACAGCTCCAGATAACAAACTTAAGGCTGTTAAAAGATTAGGAGCTAAAGTAACCCTTCATGGAGAAAATTTGGCTGANGCTCTTGTAAAAGCTGACAAAATTGCTAAAAAAAATAGTTATACNTTTGTGCATCCATTTGATGATCCATACACAATAGCTGGACAAGGAACTGTTGGAAGAGAGATTTTAGAGGATGGAATTAATTATGATGCAATTTTTGTTCCAGTTGGTGGCGGGGGGCTATTGGCTGGAATTTCAGCATGGGTAAGACAGAACAATAAGAATATAAAGATTATAGGTGTTGAAGTNAATGATTCCGCTTGTCTTACTGAAGCGCTGAAANAAAATAAAAGAGTTCTTCTNAAAAAGGTAGGTTTGTTTGCTGATGGCGTTGCAGTGTCTCAAGTTGGAAGAAATAATTTAGATGTTATNAAAGAATGTGTTGATGAGGTAATGACAGTAAATATTGATGAGGTATGTGCTGCTGTTAAAGATATCTTTGAAGATACNAGAGTNTTATCAGAGCCGTCTGGCGCCGTTGCTCTAGCAGGNNTAAAAATTTATTCAAAAAGAATGAANAATAAAAAACTTNTAGCAGTTAGNTCTGGTGCAAATGTAAATTTTCAAAAATTAGGATTTATAGTTGAAAGATCTGAAATTGGCGAAAATCGTGAAAAAATATTAAGNATTAANATTCCTGAAAAACCAGGAAGCTTTTTAAAGCTTTCAAGAGTAATTGGGAAATTGCCAGTTACAGAATTTAATTATAGAAAGTCAGATAACAAAGATGCNTATGTGTTAGTTGGTGTAAGAACTCCTTCCGAAAAAAGCTTCATTAAATTCAAAGAGAAATTAAAGAAATTTAAATATAAATTTAGTGACTATACTTCTAATGAAATATCTAATGATCATCTTAGGCATATGGTTGGTGGCAGAGGAGGCCTGTCTAAATCTTCTGANAAGAGNGAGAGAATATTTAACGGAGAATTTCCTGAGAAACCTGGAGCGCTTTTAGACTTTTTAATGGCTTTTGGGGCTCANTGGAATATATCATTGTTTCACTACAGAAATATTGGCTCAGCTTATGGAAATATTCTTATTGGAATTGAGGATTCAAATAAAGATAGATCAATTCTAANAAAANACTTAAGTGAATGTGGNACTGTTTTTAATGAAGAAACCAATAATCGAGCATATAAAGATTTCTTAAAATAACTATTAGAATTTCAACCTAAACTTTAATGAAAAAATTTCATTATTTGGATTATTCCAAGGGTCTTTAAATATNTTTGAGGTATTTTTCTCATTNTCNTCATCGAAAACATTGCCGCCCTTTGTATAGACAACATAAATATTAGAAAGCTGAGCAATTTCATATTTATACCTAATTTGAAAAGAAAAAATACCTTGATTGAAGGCATTCACATTTCTTGNATCATTCAGCAAATAACCATTTCTGTTTGCAGTTAAACTCACAGGATTTTCTGCATTTAAAGCAACAAACTGACTTTTTAATCTAACTTCATGCTTTGAGCCCTGATACCAATTTAGGTTAAGAGATATAATTCTTTGCGTTAAGTCGTATGCTGCTAACTTATTTCCTTCTATCCAATTAATCCACTCATCTTCTTCTCTAATCCTAAAAGAATATCCAAGTCTAAAATTATCTAATGGATAAAACGAGCCAGCTATTTTTGCAAACCTTCTTTCATATCCATCAGATTCCCATGAGTTATATTTATCAGAAGTTTCATATCCAATTCTCCAATCATANTCCCATGANCCAAAACTAGGAGACTCATAGTCAAGATTAAAGCTTATGCTTCGTTTATTTTTGATATAAGGATATTCAGTATTTTTTCTTGTAATTGTAGTATCTTTNCCAGATGTTTTNAGATCCCAAGACATCTGAAAAGATGAGGTATTTTTATATGCAAAGTTAAATTCTTGTCTAATATTGAATGGGTTTGAATTTCCAGATGTATCGGAGTCNTANTTNAAATCAATACCGATTCTTCTTTCCTCTATATTACTGTCTTCNCTGAAGTTGACTTTTGTAATATCTTGTCCAATACCAAAATGAAACCAATCATTCTTCTTTAAATATCCAAAATCATCAAGTTCAAAACTATCATCGAAGTAAACAATACTTCCGGATCTTCTTTTGTAGCCAGTTAATTGATATACAAATTGCGATCTAAACCCATAACCAGATTGACTATCTTTTTTTGATGTTAAAANATCATTATATATTGTTAGCTTATCTGATTTTATATTTGAATAATCAAACACATTAACTATTGCATTTTTATCAGATAAATTATTTTTTACATTTGTAAGAAAATATCCAAATGTTTTGGTTCCTATTTTCTTTTTTGNTCTAAAGGCATAAAAACTTTTGCCTTTGGAGTATTGTTCATCATCTTCTTGGGCAATAAAGATTCCAATATCCGTGTCATTTCTTTTTTGCGTATATCTCAACGCATAGTCTATATCTGTGTAATTTTTTGAAGATTCTTCACATGCTTCTTTTTTTACTAAGGAAGGACAGTCATATTCACTGGNTGCTCCTATTCTTCTTGTNTTTATGATTCTGTATCTATCGTAATGAGAAAGATTGAACAGCGATTGATTTTCGTTAAAAAATGCTCTTTTTTCTGAGAAGAANGTTTCTTGTGCTGAAAAATTTACAATTACTTCATCGCTTTCTGCTTGTCCAAAGTCCGGATTTAGAGTTAAATTAATTTGCTTTCCAGTACCAGTATTATAGAAAACTTCCGTTCCAATTTTATTCTCATTAAATTTAGTTACTGAATTATAGGTCTTTGAGATAAATGGAAATATATTTAGTTTTTCTTGAGTAAAATTTTTAACTTGAANAGATCTCATTTTCCACAAAAAGTCTGCTCTGTTGCCAAAAGTTTTTGTATCATTTATCCATNTNTGCCTTTTTGCAATATATCTAAAGCTTGCAATGTTGATATCTCTTAATTCTTTCTNAACCTCTTTCATTAGTACAACATTCCAAGGTATAAGGAATTCAGATACCCAATATCCATCATATTTTTGAGTAGCTGCCTTCCAATCACCATCCCAGTCATATTTAGGCCAATCACCTAATGCTTTTATACCATCAGCCTGAATGTTTGCCAGAGTTACTTGGAACATATAAGCTTTTTGACCATCATTATCAAAGTCTATTGCTATACCATTTTGATCNGTATTATTTGGCGTTTGGTCTCTATTTGATTTTTTTGAGAGCATGGACGAGTTGCTTTGAAAATTTATAAATCCAACATAAATACCATTTTCNTTTGAGAAAATTTTTGTGATCGTTTTTTCTTCTGGTTTTAGNAGAGTATATGGACTTACCTCGAAGNACTCATTAATAACTTTCGCTTCATNCCATAACGANTCATCGAGCCTCCCATCNATTATGATTTCGTTTGCAGACAACGAAGTCATAAAGAAAATCAAATGGANTAAGAACTTTTTCATAGGGTAANTGGTGAGATATTTTATATTTCAAGAAAAAGAAAGTATACGAGTTTCTGTGAAAATGACATCGTATTTCATGTCATGAGACTCTCCAAATTCTTGATCTATGACTTGATAGTCANAACACATGCCNACCACCAAAGGTTTATTTTTTTCTTTAATCATTTNTGACATTGCTCTGTCAAAGTAACCACNCCCATAGCCAAGTCTGGAACCATTTTTATCAACGCCAACGAGTGGCACGAACATAGTATCAAAATGAGAAGAATTCAAAAATTTATCATTAATAACTTCTTTAATTCCNTATTTATTTTCCTTCAATAAATCAGTGNTGCTAAATAAATTAAACTTCATTTCTACATCAGACAATATTTTTGGCATATATATATTATTTGAATACTTTTTAAGCTCAGNAATAATTTGATTTGTTTTAATNTCGTTTCTATANGGAAAGTAAAGTAAATTATTTTTTGATGAGCTTAGATTAATATTATTAATAACTGAATTTTGAACAACGCTATTAATTTTAGAGATATTTTTTTTTGACAAAAGCTGCCCCTGCTCAAGAAGTGATTTTCTAATTTTATTCTTCACCATAATTTTGCAGAGGCTAACAAACCAGGTCACCGCTATGTGTTATACCTGAACCGAAAGTTCAGGTGGTGAATATCTTGTCTAATCAGGCTTCCCTTTATAGGTATTGCACAACAGAGACAGTGGAAAATCACCTAATATTTAGTATCGGTTCAAATTTATTAACACATTAGCAAATGAACCAGAATGTNTAAGAAGTATAATTTAGATATNANGCAAGTAAAAGTTTATTTTTCAAGAGNCTCATTAATTTTTTTTATTAAACTTGAGTAGTCAACTTCATCAACCCTATTTTCGGTTACTTTTTTTGATTGCAACTTATTTGCAAGTGTTAGCCCAGCNATAATAAGTGCATTATTCTTATCTTTAATATTTTCAAGCTCACTATTTAAAAGATCAGCAGCACGTATTAGATTATTTTTTTTCCTTTGGAGGACAAGCTAGAGTCAAGTCCCTTCCAAATATTCTTAATGATATCGTTTCCATCTTACTCATCCTTAAATTTGTCCAGGCGCTTATTCAGTTGAGCAATTTCTTTTTTATGAAGAATTTTATTTTTTTTCCAATCCCTTTCTCTTTGAATATAGGAATCAATAATGCCTTTTTGTTCATCAAATCTTTTTATCAATAAATTAACTTTNTTCTCTAAATCTTTTGAACTTAACTTATTGTTTTTAGGCATTTTGATAGTTTAATTCCACTTTAATGAATTGGAAAGTTTGTTTAAAAATGTAGAATACACTCATGGACAATAATTTATATCAAAATAGAAGAAACAATTTNGCAGAAATAATGCCAAATAATTCTGTTCTATTGCTNCCCGGAGCAGATCTTCAATATAGAAATGCTGATTCAAGCTATGCATTTAGACAGGAAAGCAGTTTTTATTATTTTTCTGGATTCTGCGAACCATCTTCTCTTATTGCAATAATTAAGGATGATAATAATATTAGTTCAATAATTTTTGTGCCACCGAAAGATAAACTNAAAGAAATATGGGACGGCTACAGNGCNGGACCGATTGGGGCGGTAGAAGAGTATTTATTTGATAAGGCATACGATAATACTCAAATAGATTTGTTGCTACCTGATATCATTCACGGATACGATCAAGTTATGTATGCAATAGGAAAGAAGGCAGGCTTTGATCAAAANGTTGTTGACTGGACAACTGCAGCAGGCTCAAAGGATCGCCATAGTAAGNCATTAAATATAATAGATGCATCTTCAATAATTGGTAATTCGCGTCTAATAAAAGATGATCATGAAATTAATATGATCAGGAAGGCATGTGATATATCTGCAGAGGCTCACATTCAGGCCATGANGTCTATTAAAAGTATCGGCAATGAACAAAATGTAGAAAGCCTTTACATGTATGAGTTTTCNAGAAGAGGGGGGAGATATGCAGCCTATACTCCAATTGTTGCTAGTGGCGATAATGCATGCATACTTCATTATATTGATAATAATAAGAAACTAGATGTCCGTGATCTAATCCTAGTAGATGCAGGATGTGAATATGAAATGTATGCATCTGATATAACAAGAACATATCCTATTAGTGGAAAATTTTCTGAAGAGCANCTACAAATCTANGAGATTGTTCTAGAAGCAATGCACGCTGCAATCAATGAAGTTAAAGTTGGCAACAATATTATGCAGCCCCAGCTGATTTCAGAAATGGTAATTACAAAAGGTTTAGNTAGCTTAGGCATCTTNAAAGGAGATCCAGAAGAATTGCATGAAGCTGGCGCATATAAAGATTTTTATATGCATAAAATTGGACATTGGCTTGGGCTNGATGTTCATGATGCAGGTGATTANATGGAAGGNGATNAATTTATGAAATTTAANCCAGGGATGATTACCACTATTGAGCCAGGAATTTATATTAGNAGCTCAATGGATGTTGATGANAAATGGAAAGGAATTGGTATCAGAATCGAAGATGANATTCTTGTAACAAAAGACGGAAATGAAAACTTAACTGANAAGGTTCCCTCTGATCCAAAAGAAATTGAACTATTAATGTCATAATGTTATGAATTCTTTTATTACCATTTCTGGTGGTGGAATAATTGGAAACTATATTTCGTCAAGATTAAATAAAAATAACATTAATTCAATAATAATTGAACGNTCTGAAAAAAAATCACTNAGCAATGAAAATATCAGNACTCTAACTCTGAACCAACATTCAAAGAATCTATTAAATAACATNGGTATTGATATTGATTATGCTGCGATAAATAAGATAAAAGTATTTGATGGCGATGGTTCAGGAAAAATTAATTTTGATGCAAAAGAAATTGATGAAGATAACTTATCTTANGTAGTATTTTTTGANGAATTACACAATGAGTTACAAAAATCGCAAAGTCAAAATACAATTTTTGGAAATCAAATAGAAAAAATTATTAATGATGTCTCAGAGACCACATCAGAAATTTCATTGTCAAATCATGAAAATATTACAACAAAAATAATTGCTGGTTGTGATGGAAGAAATTCAAATGTTGCAAAACATGCTTNTTTTGAGGAAATATCAGGTAAATATAATCAAACTGCCATAACCTTNATAGCAAAGTGTAATCTAAATGAAATAAACACTGCNTATCAAATCTTTTCTGAAAGAGGCATCTTTGCGATAATGCCAATTCCAAAAGATAAAGATGAGTCATCACATACCATAGTTTGGTCTATTGATAATAAAAGACTTGCTAACATTGAAATTGAAGAGTATTTNAAGAAAAATCTTTCATACTTTGAAAAAAAACTTTCTTGTAATATAAAAGTAAGTTCAAATATTTTAAACTTTAAGTTATCCAGTCATTATTTTNAGAAATATGTATCAGGATCAATCGCTTTAATTGGTGANGCTGCTCACTCAATTCATCCTTTAGNGGGACAAGGAATAAACCTTGGATTTGCAGATGCTGATATTTTTTGCGAAGAAATAATTAGGAGTTTTCAAAACAACATTAATGCTGACAGATCTCTAATATTAAAAAGATATGAAATAAGNAGAAAAAGTATGAATAAAGNAATGCTTAAATCAATGGANTTTTTTGTAAATATTTTTNGCTCTNATAATTTATATGTAAAACTGCTGAGAAATATAGGACTGTCCGGCGTAAATAAAATTTCTTTTTTAAAAAAGTTTTTTATNAATCAAGCTTCTGGCAAGAATAAGCTATAATTTAANANGCACACCTTAATGATTCTTATTCAAATGAGGTTATANAATGAAAAAATTATNAGCACTATTAACATTCTTTNTTTTGGTTTCTTGTTCAAATACTTCTAATAAAGAGTTAACAATATACACATCAAGGCAACCTCAATTGCTTGAACCAATTCTTGAGGAATTTTTTAAAGAAACCGGTATCAAGGTTAATCTCTTGTCAGGAAAAGCCCAAGAGTTGATGGAAAGGATTGATATTGAGGGAGAAAGCTCAGAAGCTGATATTTTTATGACTGTAGACGCAGGAGTACTGTGGCAAGCTACNGAAAGAGAAATTTTTAGTAATGTAGAATCAAATATATTACAAAATAATATTCCTGAGTATTTAAGAGATCCTAACAATCAATGGTTTGGTCTTTCTAAGAGAGCACGAACAATAGTTTATTCAAATGACCAGTTTTCAGAAGATGATTTTTCTTCATATGAAGATCTATCAGACCCAAAATGGAAAGGAAAATTATGTCTACGGACCTCAAAAAAAGTTTATAACAGATCTTTAATTGCCAGCATGATTGATTATTACGGCTTTGAAAAAGCTAAAGAAGTTGTNTCGGGATGGGTTTCAAATTTAGCAACTGAAGTTTTTTCAAATGATACAAATGCTTTAAAAGCAGTTTCAAGTGGACAGTGTGGNGTCACAATTGTTAATACATACTATTTAGCCAGATTATTAGATGATCCAAAATATAGTAATCTTCGTTTATTCTGGGCAAATCAAAATGANAGAGGAGTTCATGTGAATATCTCAGGTGCAGGGNTAGTCAAAACCTCAAAAAACAAAGAAAACTCTATAATGCTGTTGGAATACTTATCATTACAAAATGCACAAAACTTTTATGCATCATCTAATAAAGAATATCCAGTTTTAAANAGTGCAGAAGTTCACGAATCTATAAAAAAATGGGGAAAATTTTCAGAAGATAAAATTAATGTAAGTAAGCTTGGTATTCTTCAAAAAGAAGCAGTATTTTTAGCACAAGAAGCTGGCTATAAATAGAAAATCTAAACTTTTTCGCCGCGATCTCTTAATTCTTTGAGTACCTGACTAATACCTTTNTTATCNATTATTCTCATGCCTTTAGCAGAAACCTTTAGACTTACAAATCTGTTTTCAGATTCCACCCAAAACTTNTGAGTATGGAGATTTGGAAAGAATTTTCTTTTAGTTCTGTTATTAGCATGAGAAACATTATTTCCTGCTTGTGGNATCTTCCCAGTTACTTGACATTTTTTNCTCATAGAACCGCGATTTTATAGAACAGATGCATACATATCAATACTATAATTAATATTAAATGAAAGAAATATATATTCTTAGACATGCAAAATCATCCTGGAGCAATAAAAATCTATCAGATTTCGAAAGACCTCTTGCCAAAAGAGGCATAAGAGANGCTAAAAAAGTTGGTAATTACGGAAAGATTAATCAAATAAAGATTTCAAAAGTGTTGTGCTCCAAAGCNAGAAGGGCAAAAGAAACTTTCGATATAGTTGCAGATGATTTTAGTTTTAAAATAGNTGATGCAGCTTATACCGATGATCTCTATTATGGAAAATATNATCAAATTCTAAGTTTTTTAAAAAAAATAAATGATAAATATATGAATATATTAATAATTGGACACAATCCTATGCTTCATATACTTATAGAGTCANTGACAGACAAAGATATTGCAAAATTTTCAACTTGTAATTTAGCAATAATTAGTCATTCAGATAAATGGAATATGATTGATAATGGTAAATGTAGTTTAGAATCTATTATNAGACCAAAGGAAATATAAAATTGAAAAAATTTAAACTTAAGATAATTAATCCACTCATAGGGANTAAAATANCAATNCCNAAATATGAAACAAAAGGATCGGCTGGGCTTGATTTAAGAGCTTGTATTAATCAAAAACTTACAATAAAACCTGGCAAAACCGAAATGATACCNATGGGCTATGCAATTCATCTAGATGACNAAAATCTNGCAGCAATGGTAATTCCAAGATCNGGGCTAGGTTCAAAATATGGAATAGTTCTTGGCAATCTTGTTGGATTAATCGACTCAGATTATCAAGGCGAANTAATGGTNCCAGCTTGGAATAGATCAGATCAAAAATTTGAAGTAAATCAAGGAGACAGGATTGCTCAAATGATTNTAGTTCCTNTATTGCAAGCACAATTTGANGTAGTAGAAGAATTTGTTTNATCTGAGAGAGGAACTAAAGGGTTTGGGAGTTCAGGGTTAAGTTGATAAAANTAATTTTTTTTACCAAATCTCTCTTCAAATTTCTGAACTCTACCACCAGTGTCAATAATTTTCTGTTTTCCAGTATAAAAAGGGTGACAGCTTGAACATATGTCTAAAGATAGATCTTCCTTCATTGTGCTCATTACTGTNAAGGTGTTACCGCAACTACAGTTAGCCTTAGTTTCATTGTAATTAGGATGTATATCTTTTTTCATAATAAAATCAAATTAGGATGAGAACTATATCAAAAATTAAATCCTTTACAATTAAAAAATGAATATTTTTTATTTTGATATTGCAGTTGGCTTGCCATTAAGACAATGNTTCACNTATAAATCTGATAAAAATATTTCAATCGGAACAAGGGTTGTAGTGCCTTTCGGGAATAAAATTATTATCGGCATCNTTATTAAAAAAATTTCTAAGCCGAAATCTCATAATGCTTTAAAAAAAATAATCTCAATTGCTGATCAANATACTTGTTTTGATAAATCAATTTTTGATACGATTTTATGGGCTTCAAATTATTATCATCATCCAATTGGAGAAGCNTTTTTTTCTTTTATACCAACACTTTTAAGAAAAAAAAACGATAAGATTATTTATGATTTAAATGAATCAAATGAATATAGATTAAATCTCGATGATAAAAAATTTAATTTAACTAAAGAGCANAGATCAAATCTTGTTAAGCTTATTAAAATTGAAAAATTTAAACCATCACTAATATATGGAGTTACTGGCTCAGGCAANACAGAAATTTATCTTCAATTAGCTGAAAAATTTATCCGTAACAAGCAATCTATCTTGATTTTGGTGCCTGAAATAAATCTAATACCTCAACTGGTAAATAGACTAAATGAACGTTTTAGTGGTGAAATTGGTGTTTATCACTCAAAGCAAACTCCAAATCAGAGATTGAAAGTCTGGCTAAAATCAAAGTTTGGAAAAATAAGAATCGTCATTGGAACNAGATCNGCAGTCTTAATGCCGTTCAAANATTTAGGCGCAATAATTATTGATGAAGAACATGATCAGTCATANAAACAAGCTGAAGGCTTTAAATTCTCNGGTAGAGATTTAGCAATTAAAAGAGCTCAAATAGAAGACATACCTATTTTTTTAGGNTCTGCNACNCCGTCTCTGCAAACATTAAAACTCGTCAAAGATAGAAAATTTAAAAAATTTGATTTGCTGAGAAGGGTAGATGGCAAAAAGCCTCCTAAGTTGATTCCATTAGATATAAATAATTCGCCCTTGCTTGGAGGAATTGCTCCGCAAACGATGAGCATCATCAAAACTTCAATAAAAAAAAAGGATCAAGTATTAATATTTATAAATAGAAGGGGTTTTGCACCAATATATGAATGTGATGATTGTGGCTGGGTAGCTAANTGCTCATCATGTGAATCAAACTTAGTTTTTCATAAATCAAAAAATAGATTGATTTGTCATAAATGTGAGTCCATGTATGGAGTAAATAAAAGCTGTCCNGATTGTCATTCAACAAATATAAATACTCTTGGAACAGGAACTGAAAGGGTTGAAGAGGTACTTAAGAATGCTTTTGATAAAGTGCCGATAATAAGAATGGATTATGACTCAACGAGACTTAAGGGCTCAATAGAGGCGATTTACAAAAAAGTTAACGAGAGNGAAGAAGCAATATTAGTCGGAACACAAATGCTTTCAAAAGGACATGATTTTCCAAAAGTAACTTTATGCGTGATTCTGAATGCTGACGGAGGTTTATTAAGTCCTGAAATGAATGCAGTGGAAAAAATTTCTCAACAATTAATTCAAGTTTCTGGAAGAGCTGGNAGGAATAATAATCTCGCAAAAGTAATTATACAAACCAGATATCCCAATGATAAAAACTTAAAGCAAATTAANACTGGTGACTATCAATTAGTTGCCGAAAATTGCTTAAAAATAAATAAAACTCTTTCTTTACCTCCTTACTCAGCTGTTTCAATTTTAAGAGCAACTTCACCAAATTATATAAATTGCACTAAATTTTTAGAAAAAGTTTACAAGCTTTTGAATAACAAAAAAAATATAGATGTTAAAGGACCATTTCCATCAATACCTTTTAAAATNAAGGGAAATTCAAGGAATCATTTGATTATNAAGTCTGATACTAAAACTTATTTAAANAGAGTTCTTAAATTTCTATCTGATGAAATTGAAACATGGACGGAAACAAAAAAAGTTAAGTGGACATATGATATTGATCCATATGACATGTCATAAATTCTTAAATTTGAATCTTAATTATTTGACCAGGAAATATTGATTTATTTTCTAGATTATTTATCTTANTTATAGACTCAACCGTCACACCAAATCTGATCGCAATCTCTGACAATACATCGCCTTTTTGAATTTCATAATTTAGATAGTTTGAATAATTTTCTAAAAGAGAGCCTGAAACNGGCATTGTAATAAAGTAGTTGTGAATACCTAAGAATATAGACCTTGCTATCATTCTTCTGCCTGCTTTAGTTTTTAGCCTTTTTGCATCCTCAGGATTAGTTATAAAACCAGATTCAACCAATACCGAAGGAATATCTACAGACTTCAGTACTCTGAAATCAGCATATTCAACATTTTGTTTATGAATTTTTGTGAAGGGGTCTCTTTTTAATTGCTCCAATATTTTCNTTCCTAAATTTTTACTTTCATCAATTTTATTTTTATAAGTATTAGGATAAAGATATCTTGCAGCATCTTCATCAAAGTCATACGGCTCAATATTTTTTATTTGAGCTTGAATTCTTTTTCTTTGCTTATCAGAAAGATTTCGTGCAACACTGCTTGATGATTCTTCTGACCATATAAAAACAGANGCGCCTTTTACAGATGATAGCCTGAAGCCATCTGCATGTATTGAAATAAATGCATCAGCACCATATTTTCTGGCATTTTGATATCTATCATTTAAGCTGACGGTTCTATCATCATTTCTTATTAATACTGCTTGATATCCCTCTGTATCTTTNAGAGTTCTCTCTAACTCTTTAGCAATTAATAAGGTAATGTCCTTTTCTAAAATATTGTTACTACTCACAGCGCCAGGATCTTTTCCACCATGACCAGCATCAATTGCTACTATAATATCTCTAATATTGTTCTTTAAANCTTTATTTTTTTTTACCTTTGTTTTTAATAGAATACCCTTATCTGTCTTTTGTTGAGTTGGCTTACTCCAATTAACATATTCATAAAAATCAATAATAATTCTTGTGAGATTATCTTNTGANATAGCTCTTATTTGTTTTATTGGGTAGTTATATTTTTTTTCTAAATCTTTTTCTAAATCAGTTTGATGAACATCAATTATAATTCTCGAAGGATCAGCTAGAGTGTATGATTTTATAAAGGATACTTTTTCTAAAAGGAATGATATTTCTATTGATTCGCTGTCAATATTCTTAACCTCATAAAANGATATTACATTTGAATATGCAAAAGACGATAGCGCTAAAAAAAGTAATATAAATTTATTCATAATGTTTTGTTAAATCCGAAAAAAGCTGACTTTTATCATTTATAAAAATTCTTCTACCACTCTCCAGATGTTCAAAACTAACCTTCAAGTCAAATTTTCTTTTTTCTANTAGCTTTTGTGGCCATTCGATAATTATAATTTTTTTTGGATGAGTTTTTCTATCTATATCAAAAATATGAATATCTTCAGGCTCGTTAGTTCTATAAAGATCAATATGTAAAAAAATAAAATCTTCCAGATCATATTCTTCACATAAAGTATAAGTTGGACTTTTAACCAGTCCATTCCAACCAGAATTTGAAATTATTGATCTTGTTAAAAACGTTTTTCCTGCACCAAGATCGCCATCTAGATGAATTTCAATAGTAGGCTTAGTAATTTTTAGTATTTCATTTGCAATGAGCTTACCAAGTCTGCAAGTGGCCTCATCATTTTTTAAGATAATACTTTTCATTTATTAAGAAGATCTCTAATTATTGATATTAATGATGATGCNTTTAAGCCAATCTCACCTATTTTATTTTTAAATATCTTACCCGCTCTTGCATGGACAGCAACTGAATGAATGCAAGCATCAACAATATCAATTTTTTGTGCAATAAGAGCAGATATTACTCCAGCAAGAACATCTCCGGTACCTGCAGAAGACAACTCAGGCCCGCCTTCTGAACATCTAAATAGATTTTCATTGTTACAAACAATAGTATCTTTTCCCTTCAGAACAACACAAGCTGAGAATTTTTTTGAAATGGTTTTTGCAGCACTAATTCTATCTTCTTGTATTTCATTATTAGTAACACCTAAAAGTCTAGCAGCTTCTCCTGGATGAGGAGTGAGTATAATATTTTTATCTTTAGTAAATTTTTTTTCATTGATAAATTCGAGTGCACCAGCATCAAATATCAATGTTTTAATTTCATCAGTTTTTAAAACATTTTTNAAAACATTTTTTGACCACTTATCATTCTTTAGGCCTGGACCACATAATAAGACATCAATTTTATCTGGTATAAACATAGTTTTAGTAATAGGATGTACCATTATTTCTGGATTCCTTACAAGGCTAGCTTCAACATTTGATGAATGCGTATTTAAATAGATCAATCCAGCACCACAAAATAAATTAGCTTCAGATGAAAGAATTGCAGCACCTCCCATGCCTTCAGACCCTCCTATGACTAATACTCTACCAAAATCACCTTTATGAGCATTTAAAGGCCTCTGAGGTATTTTTTTTTGAATAGAATCAAAATTAAAATCTATTNTCATTAAATTAGTCTATTTTAAAAGAGCCTAGTCTATCGGCATGAAAAGACCCAATATAAACAGTTTTATTTATCGGAACTGCTACGGTTGGAAGACCAAACACGGTTTTGCTAAAAGTGTATTTATTTTTAACTTTTAATGTTTTTTTATCTAATTCATGAATAGAAAAGGGCAAAGAACAATTTACTTTTAATATACAATCATNTGCATCTTTTGGTTGAAAGCCCAATGAAGTTATCCAAATAGAACTATCTGTAACGTATGGATTNTCAGGAGATTCAATGTAATAACTATTTTTTTNNGAATTATCTGATAAATCAAAAATAGTAACCTTGTCCTCTAAGTTATAACTGATATAAATAGTATTAGATATTTCATCTATTACCATTCCATTTGGGCTACTCCCCTCTGAACCTTTTATCTTAGTAAAATTTGAGTTTCTCCATTCTACGATACTTCCAGAATTACTNTTGAATAAAGCAATCATTAACCACTCATTCATTGTAATATCTTTTTTATACATATGAGATGCATAGAAAGTTCCATCTTTTTTTAGACTTATATCATTAAAATAAAATTCACTGGGCACATTTACACAACCCCTCCAAACCATTTCCCAATTTAAATTATTTTTTCTTAGCTCGAACATTTCTATNGACTCTTTTGGAAAATGACTTACTACACCCAATTGATACNTGCCATCATTTCTTTCTACAAGATCAATTCCATGTGGTCCATAACTATCATCATTTTTTCTAATACATTCGCTATCACCCCATATGTTNTCTTCCAAAATAATTTTAGGAATTATTTTTTTATTGGTATTCAGATCCATCATTGCAAAATATCCAGGTTCATTATTAGTCCATGGNGCTATTGAACCCATTTGTGACATTAATAAAAAGTTATTGTCTGGTGTTACAACAATATCCTCTGAATTATCAAAGCCACATATAACTTGTATTTGATCATCTGATTCACAATTACTAATATCTTTTTGGGGACCAATGTAATCCGTTGAAACAATTATAAAAGCTAAAAAAATCATTATCACTGCTATAGGAACGCTGAATTTGTAATAATTTTTCATGTACATTTTTATAAATTTCTTTATATTTTCTAAATAGAAAATTATGAAGATTCCCCTGATAAACAAGANAATGCCAAGAACAAAAGTAACTATCATCCACANTCTTTCGTACCAGTATGAATTCGATAAGCTTACATAAATACATAAAAGCCCTATTAAAATTGTTAGAATTCCTGCGACAGTTAGTTTTTCAGATCTAATAACCCACTTATAAATTATTGAAGTTAATGGCTTTGTTAATACTAATATCGCTAGTATCGAAAAAAAGAAAAAATAAAAATAATTCATGTTTAGAATAGTCTTTTTTTAATTATATCAACTATTTCTAAAGGCTTATCCAAAGGAACATGATGAGCTGCACCAGTAACTTCTTCAAATTCCATAATATCGGAGTACATTTTTTTTATATTGTTAAGAATATTTCCTGACATGAGCAAACTATTTGCACCATGAATGAAAAGAGCGGGACATCCAAATGAAAATTGATAACCAAANAACCTTTCTAAGCTATTGAACATTGAATCATCAAACTTCCATCGCCATCCTTTATCAGTTTTTCGCACAGAATGCTCCGAAATGTATCTTATAAACCAATCATTTGAACATTCTTGTTCAGGTAAAAGTCTGAACCTTTTCAAAATAGTGCTTTTGTCTGGATAATGTTTGATCATTCTAAGAGGCCCGCCTTCATGCTGAGAAGGATCCCAGTCAGGAGGTCTTATAAATGTATCAATCATAATGAGGNTAGAAACAAGTTCTTTTTTTTCTGAAGCTACATANCCTGCAACTTGTCCACCAAGTGAATGACCAACAATAAAAACATTATCAACNGTCATATTCTTTTTTTCGTTATCAATAATGGAAATAATACATTGGCCAAAATCCTTGATACTGTATTTATCTCTAAATCCTGAATCTCNCATTCCAGGCAGATCAACTGCAATAACATTTGCATTATTTATAAATTGTGGAGCAATAGGGTACCACCATTTTTTATGAGCACCTGTTCCGTGTATAAATATTAATAAATCTCTGCTAGATGTTTCACATGCCCATTTAGAATATGAAAGGTCACCTTTTGGATTTTCTATTCTTTTAGCTTGTGGCTTAATCTCAATTGCATTNAAAAACCAATCTGGCGCACTCGATATATCATTGTTAAGATTGTCAGTAATTATCATAAGCAGTATTCTAAGCTATATCAGATAAATATATGAATAATAATTTAACCCCTGCTGCAACCGTTCTAGTACTAAAAAACTCAAAAACTGATATAGAAGTGCTTATGGTTAAAAGGTCAAAAAGACCACCATTTGAAAATTTATATGTTTTTCCTGGAGGAAAAATAGATGATGATGATTATATTGAGGAACTCGAGCTCTATACAGATGGTCTTAACGATATAAAAGCATCACAAATATTAGGCCTTAAAAGAGGCGGATTAGGATTCTGGATTGCATGCATTAGAGAGTGTTTTGAGGAAGTTGGAATTTTGTTTGCTAAAAGAAAATCTGGAGAATCCCTAGATTTTCTTGGAGATGAAAAAATTAGCTTTGATAAATACAGAAAAATGCTTATAAATAANAAAATTAATATGATGGATATTTGTAAAAGAGAAGATTTAATATTATCAACTTTAAACATCGCACCTTTATCTCATTGGATTACGCCAAATATAGAGACAAGAAGATTTGATACGAGATTTTTTATTGCATTCTTACCTGAAAATCAAATAGAAAGCCATGATGGAAATGAATTGACGCAAAGCTTATGGATTAATCCTACTCAAGCTATTGATCGAGCCTTTAAGGGAGAGATGCAGATGATAATGCCAACCATTAAAAACTTACAGTCATGTGAGGGACATAAATCTGCTGAAGATTTTTTAAGTCATCAGAAAAGTCTTACAAAAGAAGATTTCCCTCCAATACTTCCTAAATTTTTTAAAAAAAATGGAAATTGGGTTGGACTTTTGCCAGGAGATAAAGGNTACGAGGACCATTAATGGATAATCTAATAAAAAAAATAACCGCACCAAATGGTGGTGTTTTCACTGGTGCCGGTACTAATACTTATTTAGTTGGCAAAGAGGACATTACAATAATAGATCCTGGTCCTAATATNGAAGAACATATTAATAAAATAATATTTGAGGGTGCTGGAAAAATTAAAAGAATATTAGTCACCCATACTCACACAGATCACTCACCCGCTGCATTAACAATATCAAAAAAATTAGATATACCAATGTTTGGAAGATTAGTNGAAAGAGAATCTAAATGGGAAGATGAAACTTTTTTACCTGATACAGTTCTAAATCATGGTGATATAGTTTCAAATGATGAATATTCACTGGAAGTTATTCATACCCCAGGGCACGCATCAAATCATTTATGTTTTTTTTTAAAAGAATCTAATTGTCTCTTAACCGGTGACCACATTATGGATGGATCAACTGTAGTAATAGCTCCACCAGATGGAAATATGACTGAATACATAGAATCTTTGGAATTACTTAAAAATTATAATATTGGTTATTTTGCACCCGGCCATGGCAATTATATGCATAGTCCTGAAAGAACTATTGAATCAATAATAAGACACAGGCTATCAAGAGAATCAAAAGTTCTAAGGTGTATAGATAAAAATAAGAATTCTAATCTTGATGAATTATTGCTGCTTGTATATGACGACGTTCCCGAAACTCTTCATCCTATNGCAAAGATGAGTTTAATGGCTCATATAATTAAACTTGAAGATGATAATAAAATTATTAATACAGAAAACACTTACACATCTAACTAATATTTGAAAAAATTGTTGAGAATTTTCCTATTAGAGAGTTTTTCCATTAGCCACAAGTGACTCGACAACTGAAGGGTCTGCAAGCGTTGAAGTATCACCGAGGCTTGATGCATCATCATTAGCAATTTTTCTCAAAATTCTCCTCATTATTTTCCCTGATCTTGTTTTTGGAAGACCTGGAGCATTTTGAATTAAATCGGGTTTTGCAATTGGACCTATTTCTTTAGAAACAAATTTTTTCAATTCATCACTAAGTTCATCCGTATAAGATTCTCCTGTCATTAATGTAACAAAAGCATATATTCCTTGACCTTTTATTGGGTGACTAAATCCNACAACGGCAGCCTCTGCAACTTTTGAATGAAGNACTAAAGCGCTTTCAATCTCAGCAGTTCCTAATCTGTGACCTGATACATTCAAAACATCATCTACTCTTCCTGTGATCCAATAATAGCCATCTTCGTCTCTTCTAGCTCCGTCACCAGTAAAATAAGTATTATCGTACATACTGAAATATGTTTTTAACATCCTTTGATGGTCACCATAAACACTTCTTATCTGACTGGGCCACGATTTTTCAATTACAAGATTTCCTGAACTAGAGCCAACTAAAGCTTCACCGTTCTCGTCATATAAAGCTGGCTTTACTCCAAAAAAAAGGTAGCGTAGCAGATCCAGGTTTTGTTGGTGTAACTCCTGCAAATGGCGATATCAAAACTGAACCAGTTTCTGTTTGCCACCAGGTATCTATAATTTCACATCTAGATTCACCAACAACATTAAAATACCATTCCCATGCCTCAGGATTTATTGGNTCNCCAACAGTACCAAGTATTCTCAAACTATCTCTATTAGTTCTTAATACTGGTTCATTGCCTTGTGCCATGAGTGATCTTATTGCAGTTGGAGCAGTATAAAAAATATTTATATTATATTTATCGCATATTTCCCAACACCTTGATGCAGACGGATANGTTGGAATACCTTCAAACATTAATGTTGTAGCGCCATTTGAGAGGGGCCCATAAAGGATATATGTGTGACCTGTTATCCAACCAACATCTGCCGTACACCAGTAATTATCATCAGAATTAAATCCGAATAAATATTTAAAACTTATATGTGCTCCTAAAAGATAACCNGCTGTTGAATGAAGAACCCCTTTTGGTTTTCCTGTAGAACCAGATGTATAAAGAATAAATAGTGGATCCTCCGAATCCATTGGTTCAGGTTCGCAAAANTTTTCCACGTTTTTTGATATCTCTTCATACCAAATATCTCTAGATTCATTCCACGGAATACTNATACCAGTTCTTTTAATTACAAGAGTAGTACTTACTTCAGGACATTGTTTTAAAGCCTCATCAACATTTAACTTGAGAGGTACTTTTTTCCCACCTCTTACGCCTTCATCTGCAGTAATTACTATCTTACAATCAGCATCAAGGATTCTATCTTTTAGGGATTCGGGAGAGAATCCGCCAAAAACCACAGAATGAATAGCTCCAATTCTGGTACATGCCAACATAGCAAAAGCAGCTTCAACTATCATTGGCATATAAATACATACTCTAGATCCTTTTTTTACTCCAAGATTTTTTAAAACATTTGAAAATTTACAAACCTCATCATGAAGTTCTTGATAAGTAAGTTTTTTAGACTCTGAAGGATCATCTCCTTCCCATATAAGAGCAGTTTTACTTGCATTTTTTTCTAGATGTCTATCAATACAATTATGGCTAACATTAATTTTTCCACCTGCAAACCATTCTGTCTCCTCTAAACTGTCATTGTGAACACTGACAAAATCTTTTAACCACGATATATTTTCTTTTGCTTGTTTTTCAAAAAATTTCTTTGGATTATTTATAGATTCTTCATAAAGGANTCTATATTCATTCATGTCCTTTATGTGAGGGTTTAGTGTGAAAGGTTTATATAGCTTGTCCTTCAATATAATCTCTAAATTATTGAAGGNTGAGGGTTTATAAAATTCTTACCTTTCGGATTTGACATAATCATTGTTATTAATGACTCATAATCAGATTCATTTGATTCTAAATCTATGTCAGCAGCATTAACGATTAATAAGGGCGCAGATTTATAATCTAGAAAAAATCTAGAATATGCATCATTTAATTTTTCCAAATACTCTAGAGTAAGATACTGCTCATTTATGTTACCTCTTTTTGTTATTCTTTCTTTTAGAATTTCAATAGGTGCCTGTAAATATATAACCAAGTCTGGTGAAGGTGCATCAAGTGTAATATGCTCATAAACCTTGTTATATAGATTCATCTCCTCACTAGACAAAGTTACCTCCGCGAAAAGCCTATCTTTTTCAATCAGAAAATCAGCAACCCTTACATTTTCGAACAGACTTCTCTGCTTAAGATCTTGAATTTGTTGCATTCTCTGAAATAAAAAAAATAATTGTGTTGCCAATGCAGATTGACTTGGATTCCTATAAAAGTTTTTGAGAAAAGGATTTTCAGCTGGCTGTTCTAAAAAGGCATNATAATTAAATGTTTCTGCAATTTTATTTGCTAGTGTGGTCTTNCCAACCCCAATTGGACCTTCAATTGCAATATATTTAGGAAGAGGTATTTCGTTTAAAGCTAGCTTCATTAAAATTTTATTTTTATAAAGAATAGATTATATTAACTCATTAAAGAAACCAAATTTTTTTGAAGATTCTTTTTCATTTATATTTTTTATATCAGTAAGTAATTTTTTCTTGAGATTGTCATCATTTTTTTGAAAATCAGTCCACCATTTGCCTATAAAAGTCTCATCTTTAGACGCTTTTTCTCTAATGAGCAAAAAATCGTAGGCTGCTCTAAATCTTGGATGGTTCAAAGTTTTGTATGGTTGTTTACCAATTCTGCTATGAAGCTTTAATTGAAGCNCCCATATATCCTTAATATATCCATGAAATTTTCTAGGTATAGCAGTAAGTTTTTGCTGTTTTCTGAGCACCAGATCCATNTTTCTAAAAAACTTCCTAAGATTAATTTCATTATTTTTCTTTGATAATCTTATAAGTTCNGGCCAAAGCAAAGCTGCTATTAAAAAACCAGGTGTTACAGACTTATTGTTCTTTAATCTCTTATCTGTATTAATCAATGCATCTCTCATAATATTATGAGAAAACTCAGTCATTAANGGATTTGAATGAATTAGATACTTATGAAGACCAAATGAAGATAACTTACTATAGTTTTTTTCTGCCATCCCATTTAAAAATATTTTGCAAAATTCATCAAACATCCTAGCGTTTGAAATNTCAGATAAAAGATATCCTTTTTTNTAGATAGCCTCTTTAATATNATTATCAATTTTAAATCTTAATTTAGTGCTAAATCTTATTGCTCTGAGACAACGGACTGGATCCTCAGAAAATCTTTTCATTGGATCACCAATAGACACAACCATCTTTTGGTTTATGTGTCGGATACCATTATTTTTATCAACAATTTCTTTTGTAAAAGGACAATAATAGAGCGCATTTATAGTGAAATCTCTTCTATAAACATCTTGATCCAAACTTCCCCAAATGTTATCTCGAAGTATCTTACCTTTATGATCTTTTATAAGCTTGCTATCACTTTTAAATGCCTCACCTGATCTAAAAGTTGCAACCTCTATAAGTTCAGATCTGTTAAAAACATGAACTAACTTAAATCTTCTCCCAATTATCCTCGAAGCTTTGAATATTTTTCTTATTTGNTCAGGAGTTGCATTTGTGGCTATATCAAAATCTTTGGGTTCAATTCNACATAAAAGATCTCTTACACAACCACCAACAAGATATGCTTCGAAATTATTTTTTTGAAGTGTTTCAACTATAGATATTGAAAATTTATTTATTTTTTTATTATCAATCAAAATCTATATTTGATATTTATAGATTGATTTATCCACTAAGCTGCTTCTCTTTTATTTCATCAAGAGTTTTACAGTCTATACAATGTGTTGCGGTAGGCCTTGCTTCAAGTCTTTTTATTCCAATTTCATCACCNCANGATTCACACCAACCATACTCATCTTGTTTGATCTGCTCAATCGATATTGCAATTTTATTTATCAACTTCCTTTCTCTATCTCTTGTTCTGAGCTCAAATGCAAANTCTTCTTCTTGTGAAGCCCTATCAATCGGATCTGCAAAAGTTTCGCCTTTCGTTTTCAAATGATCAAAAGTTTTTTGCATCTCTTCTCTTAAGTGCTCTTTCCACAATAAAAGTACTGCTATGAAATGTTTCTTCATAGCTGCGCTCATATATTTTTCATTTTTTTTGGGCTTGTATGGTGCAACTCTTGATTTGTTATTAGCAATTGTTGTTTTCTTATTAATCTTAGTTACTTTTTTTGAAGTTACTTTTTTTGTCTTTTTTGTAACGGATTTTTTTGCTGAAGTTAGTTTTTTTACAACCCTTTTTTGTGGCTTCTTTTTTGCAGAAGTAGTTTTCTTTACAGGCATATTTTTAATTTAAGTTTTTAGGTTGGAGAAAATATCAGATANTAGCTTAATTTACTAGCCTTTTTTTAATTTATTTGAAACTTCTTTATAGCCAGAGGGGGTTAGTCTGGGACCAAATGTTTCAACGACTTTAGAAGATGCATAATTACTAAAGCTTGCGCAGTCAGNGAGGCTCAAGCCTTTTANAAAGGCATGCATAAAAGAGCCAGCATACATATCGCCAGCTCCATTTGTATCCACTGGATCAATTTTAACAGCAGGAGAAAAAATTTCTTCACCATCATTAATTACAATACTACCCTCGGAACCTTTGGTTATTACTATTGTATAGCTTTGATCTTTATAAAATCTAATTGCCTCTTCAAGGCTTTCTGTTCCAGCAAAAGCAATAGCTTCATCATCATTGCAAAAAATCATATCAATANCATATGATTCAATTTTNTTAAATTTATCTTTAAAACCATGAACAATACCAGCATCTGATAAAGATAATGCCTTNATACATTCATCATTATTAATATTTTTTAGTACAGATGTTACAGCATTAAAATTCTCATCACTTGTTACCATATAACCTTCAATATAAAAAATCTTTGAATTATTTACAGCATCATAGTCAATATCCTTTGGNCCCAAGAATGCACTTATTCCTAACATACTACTCATAGTTCGTTTTGCATCCGGTGTAACAAAAATTAAACATTTTCCTGTTGGTAAATCAGAATCTTCTTTGCTGAATCCAATATGGTCTACTCCGGCAATTTGCAGACTATCTAAATATTTTCGACCATCTTCGTCATCTGCAACTCTGCACACATGATGGCATTTAGAGCCATAATTTGAAGCGGCAACTAGAGAATTTGTAGCACTACCTCCACAATCTGAAACAGAACTAGCCCCGATTTCATTAAGTTTTTTTATAATTGGAACATGGTCTTCAGATGATGCCAAAGTCATAGAATCAACTTCTAGTCCAATACTTTCAAGGAAATCATGCTCAACCATAAATTGAGTATCCACCAACGCATTTCCAAGAGCACTAATATCATATTTCATTTTAATATTCCTTTTTTCAGTATTTTATTAACAATACTAATTGTATTATTAATTTCAGTTTTAGTATGCTTTGTTGAAATAAAACCTGCTTCATATTTAGAGGGAGCAAAATAAACACCATTTGCAATTGCAGCATTAAGAAAGCTAATAAAATTGTGATCATTGGTATTGTTAACATCATCTAGNTTTTTTGGGAGTTTGCTAGAAAAAAAGAACCCAAACATACCTCCAATTTGATTGTACGAAAAAGGAATGTCGTACGCCTTAAATATTTTGCTCATTTCGCTTAAAAGATTTTCTGATTTGGCCTCAAGACTTTTATAAGGATTCGATTCGATTAACATTTTAATAAGGGATGACCCTGCTGCCATTGCCAACGGATTTCCTGACAATGTACCAGCTTGATAAACAGGCCCAGTAGGAGCAAGAAAATCCATAATTTTTTTATTTCCTCCAAATGCTCCAACTGGTAATCCGCCGCCAATTACTTTACCTAGAGTAGTAAGATCTGGTTTGATATTATAAATTTCTTGTGCTCCTCCAAGAGAAACACGAAAGCCTGACATAACTTCATCAAATATTAACAAAGAATTATTTTGCTTTGTTTTCTTTCTAATGAGTTTTAAAAATGATTTATCTGCTGGAATAAATCCCATGTTTCCTGCTATTGGTTCAATAATGACTGCTGCAAGATTCTCTTTGACTTTATCAAAAACTTTTAAGAAGTCATTACAATTATTAAATTCACAGCTTAAAGTTTTTTTTGCTAATTCCTTTGGAATACCAGGAGAGTCTGGCAATCCGAATGTGCTAACGCCTGAACCAGCCTTTATAAGCAATGAATCTACATGACCGTGATAACAACCATCAAATTTAATTACAATGTCTCTATTAGTGAAACCTCTAGCAAGCCTTATTGCACTCATGGTGGCTTCGGTGCCAGAATTAACCATTCTTATTTTTTGAATTGATGGCATGCAATGCTTAATAAGTTTTGCTACATCTGATTCAATGCTTGTNGGAGCTCCATAGCTCGTTCCTAATTCTACTTGTTTAGTGATAGCTTTTATTATCTTAGGGTGAGAATGCCCCATAATCATAGGCCCCCATGATCCTATATAGTCAATATATTTATTATTATCTGCATCAANGATATGNGGACCTTTAGCTTTTTTAANGAAAATAGGATTACCGTTAATGTTTTTAAAAGCTCTCACAGGAGAATTTACTCCCCCAGGTATGTGAAGTTTTGCTTCTTTAAACAGCGCCAATGATTTTTTTATCTTATTCATAAATTCAAAATTTTTGTAAATATTTTAACTTTTTNCCAATCAGTAAATTCATATGTTTTTGATGTGTCAGTTGGTCCTTTTGTAACCCACATAATAAATTTTATTGCATATTTATCTAAAAATTTATATTTTGGGTAATCAATTTTTCCAGCAAAAACTTCTAAATTTTTTGGTTTCCAATCAACTTTATTTAAGAATTTAATCATATATGGATTAGTTTCAGGAGAACTCTTTTCTGGTTTTCTTGCAACAACATTTACTGAGAAAAAAGCATTATGCTTTGAATCTATTTCAGCAATATTGTTTTTGATGAAATTAAAAATTTCATTTCTATACTTACCATATCTAATACTTGCACCAATTACTATTGAATCATAAGAATCGATATCTCTTACTTCAGAAATTGGAACAACATCAATATTAGANTTTTCTGATAATTCAGAAATTTTGTTGCAAATAGTTTCTGTTTGACCATCAACTGTCGAAAAGGTAATTAAGGATTTTTTCATTTACTAAAGTTTTATAAATAAGCTAATATCTTGAAAAAAATTTTTATACACATAATTATATTTTATACTGATATTTAAAGTTATTATTAATTGATATGCAAAACCCTGATATTTCATCTATTACGTTAACTAAAAACGCAATGAATAGAATTAGNAATGCTATGAATGCAAATGAATCGCTTGGTTCTAGGTTTAGAGTATATGTAACTGGAGGAGGGTGCTCGGGGTTTCAGTATGGCTTNAAATTTGATCCTGATGTTGCTTATGATGATGACGTAATTGAGTTTGAAAACTTTTCAGTTTTATTGGATTCAATGTCGTATCCATATTTATTAGGATCAACACTAGATTTTGTTGAAGATTTGTCAGGTTCTAAATTTGTTATCGATAACCCTAATGCGAAAACCACATGTGGATGTGGAGAATCTTTTACAATTTAGCATTACCATCATAGACAACTCCTTTGTTTAAATATGCTAAGTAAGCAAACCCAGCAGCTTCTACAAACTTAGACATGATTTGATCATCTGTTGTTTTAATTTTTTGCCCTAATTTATTTTCAATTAGGCTCATCAAGAATAAATTTTTTGTTCCACCACCATGAAAGATAACTTCTTCAGGCTTATTACAATAATCGAAGAAATCTTTAATCTTTTGTGCAGTTAATTCAGTTAAATTTCTNAGTGCATCATTTGGATTCATTTCTTGTACACTTGTTTCAAGAAGATAATAATAATTTCTTTTATCGTCAGCTCTTGGGTATATATTAAACTTTTTGTCATATTCCTTAATCAAATTTTCTATTATGTTTTTCGATAGCTTTCCTGTCTTTGCTGATTCTCCATTTTCATCAAAGCNTTTATTTAATTTTTCAGATGCAACAAAATCGATCAAGCAATTACCTGGGCCAATATCGGATGCTAAAACAATTTTCTTATCATTTAAGTAAGTTCCATTTGCAATGCCACCAATATTAAAAATAAGCACTTTTTTATTTTCTTCTGAGTAAAGATAATTATGAAATGCAGGAATTAATGGCGCTCCTTTTCCGCCTTTCGAAATATCAAAGTTTCTAAAATCTGAAACAACTTTGATCCCTAGAGATTTTGCAATTTCTGTTGCATTTCCTATTTGATAGCTCTTTTGATCAGTATGAAAAACAGTTTGTCCTGAGAATGCAACAGATTCAATTTGTGAACTATCAAGATTAGAATCCTTTAGAAGCTTTTTGACAAGTTTNATTGTTTTGTCATTCAATTTTTNTTCTAAATCAAGCAGAATGTTTGATTCATCAACCGTTTTGTATCCTATCTTTATACAATTTTCATAACTTTTTTTATACGATGCTTCTAAATTAATACTTGCGGATTCAATAAGTTTAAATTGATTTTCAAAGCTTACAATGCAACCATCAAGAGCATCTGCGCTTGTTCCTGTCATGACACCAATAAAGAATTTACTCATTTCAATCTAGTATTATATTCTTCAAGAGTATTCAAATTNTTATTAAGCAGATCAATAAAATCATCATACTGATTAGTATTAATTGGCTTTGCTGAGGGTAATCTTACTTTTACTGGATCAGTTCTTGTGCTTCCTTGCCAAAATTCAAAATGAAGATGTGGTCCAGTAGCCTGACCTGAATCACCAACATATGCAATTATTTCACCTTGTTTTAATTTACTTCCAAGTTTCAGTTTTGGATTAAATTTTTCTAANTGAGCATAAAGTGTTTTTATATTNCCACCATGTTTTATTTCAATTGTTCTCCCGTAACCACTCTGCCATCCAATAAAAGANATAACACCATCACCTGATGCTTTAACAGGAGTATTTCTTTTTGCAGCATAGTCCACTCCATTATGCGCTTTAATTTTATGTAAAATTGGATGCATTCTATTTGGATTAAAATGTGAGCTTATATAAGCAAAATCAAGCGGAGCCCTTAAAAATGCTTTTTTAACATTTTCACCTTTCTCATTGAAGTATTGTTTACCTTGAAAATCATCATAAAATCTTTGAGCTATAAATCTAGATCCTTTGTTTTTAAATTCTGCAAAAATAATATCTCCATTTGAAATTTTCTCACCTTCAGAAAAAGAAGTTTCATAGATTACAGAAAATTCATCTCCTTTTCTTACATCAAAAATAAAATCAATGTCCCACCCAAAGATATATGCAAAATCCATAATGATACTATCAGGTATACCCAAATTTTTTGCATCGCTGTAAAAAGAGGTAGTGATGTATCCTTTTCTAAAAGACTCCAAACTTTGAGAGTTTTTTGTTATTTCATTGACCGTAATTTCTTCATAGNTAGATATAACTATGGAATTAAGTTCATTTTTTGCTATTTCAATATTTTGAAGTTTGTCTCCAAAGTAATTGAACTCCATAATATCTCCAGGAACTATGCTAGATAATAAATTATNTGAATCGAAATTGAAGATCCTGTAAGCGGTATTTAGGGGTATATTATTTTCTTCAAAAATAANTGATAGGNTCTCACCTTTTTTAACTACATGTATTTTTTTATTTTTTACTTTTGGAAGCGGAATATTTAACTCTTCAGAAATTATCACTTTTTCGATAGGTAATGGTTTATTATTTTTACCATCAAAATAAATTAATAGAATTACCATNATCGAAATTAAAAAAATACTGAAAATTAATTTAACTGGTACTTTTTTGAATCCAACCATTAATCTTCTTGTAGATTTAACAATTCAGTATTTCCTCCAAAGGCNACTGAATTTTTTGAAACAACTTTTTCATTTAAAAACTGTAATAAATAGTTTGGTCCACCAGCCTTAAAACCACTGCCCGATAAACCTATGCCTCCAAAGGGTTGTGATCCTACAACTGCTCCAACCATATCTCTGTTGATATAAATATTTCCTATGTTCGAATTTTCACCAATGAAATCAGCCCTAGACTCAATCCTTGAATGAATGCCCATGGTTAAACCATAACCACTTTTATTGATCTGACCGATGATATTCTCCATTTCATTAAACTTATATTTTAAAACATGAAGTATTGGTCCAAATTGTTCTTCTTTAATGTCAGAGATTTTTTGAATTTCTATCAATGTTGGTGAAATATGTGTATCTTCACAAGATCCTTCAAACTGAACNACATTCATATTTTTGTCTTTGCAACTTTGTATATAGTTTTTTAATTTCCTGTGNGCCTGCTTATTTATTATTGGCCCAATGTCAGTAGAGAAATTGTTTGGATCACCCAATTCTTGAATTATCATATTTCCCTTAATCATGNTGAATAAATCATCATAAATTTCTTCCTGGATACATAGAACTCTAAGNGCTGAACATCTTTGTCCTGAGCTATCAAATGCTGAACGTATAACATCATCAGTTACTTGTTCCAGCAAGGCACTGGAATCAACAATCATTGCGTTTATACCACCAGTCTCAGCTATCAAAGGGATGATTTCTTTTTGATGTTTTATCAAATTCATTTGTATTTTTTTTGCCGTAGATAGAGATCCAGTGAAAGCGACACCATTTATATTAGGNATTTTTGTTAAAACATCTCCGTACATCCCATCTCCCAGAACTAATTGAAGAGCTTCNATAGGAACACCATTTTTATGAAATATTTTTACAACTAAGAAACCAAGTATTGAGGTCATCTCAGAAGGTTTAATAATAACGTTATTACCACTTACTAATGCGGCAGAAATTTGACCTATTAATATAGCAACTGGAAAGTTCCATGGACTGATGCAAAGGAATCTACCCTTTGGANTATATGAAATATTATTTTTTTCTCCNGTTGGACCNTGAAGCTCTTTATCNGAAANTANTTCATTTATTTGTTGCGAGTAATATCTCAAAAAATCAACGGCTTCTCTTATTTCATCNATAGCATTTTGAACTGTTTTTCCAGCCTCATTAATTAAGAAATAGACCAATTCATATGGATCATTTTCAATATCGTTAGCNATTTTTATTAAAATATTGGATCGCTCTTTAAAAGTATATTTATTCCAAATACATAATTTATTTTTCTCTAAAGCATTTTTTATAATTAAGGGATCATCAAATGAAACTGAACCAATTTCATTACCATTTGAAACTGACGTAATTTTATTNGAAATATTTTCCTCATTTTTTCTTCCANCATAAATAGATTCAGCAGAAATTTTTTTTGTGCTTAATTCATCCANTTTTTTTTCNAGGTAATTTAGATTTGTATATTCTGATAAATCAAAACCGCACGAATTTTTTCTTTTTTTATAAATTTCTCTTGGTAATGGTATTTCTTTTTTCTCTTTCTTAACTCTTAAAATAGGACTTTCAGCAAGCCAATTTGAATCAGTNTTTTTGTCTAATAGTTTATTAATAAAAGAACTATTTGCACCGTTTTCAAGCAGTCGTCTCACAAGGTAAGGAAGAAGATCTTTATAGCTTCCAATAGGCGCATATANTGAAGGATTTTTATTTAAATTAAGAACTTTTGATGCGCTGCTGTATAAAAGTTCACCCATTCCAAAAAGACGTTGGAATTCATAATTTTTATCTTGTGCAATTTTATGGACAGATGCNATTGTGTGAGCATTATGTGTAGCAAATTTTGGATATATTTTTTGATTTTTTAGAATCGCCTCTGCACATAACAAGAAAGAGATATCTGTAAGTGATTTTTTTGAAAAAACCGAATATCCTTCATACCCATATACTTGTGCATGTTTAATTTCATAATCCCAGTAGGCACCTTTGACTAATCTGACATGCATTCCCTCTCTCTTTTTTAAAATTTTGTTTAGCNAATGAATAACCTCAATTGATCTTTTTCCATANGCCTGAAGAGCAACTCCAAATCCAGGCCATTCTTTTAAATTTTTGTTAAATGCTAAATTCTCTATTATATGAAGACTTAGCGATAATCTATCCTGTTCTTCAGCATCAATTGTGATTTCTACATCTTTCGTTTGAGCATATTTAACTAATTCAGTTAATTTTGGAATTAGTTNATTTTCAACATCTGTTATTTTCCTCATTTCATAANGAGGATGAAGAGCAGATATCTTTATTGATACTCCATTTTTTAGATCATGAATTAAATTCAGTTTACCAACCTCTTCAATTGCATTCATATATGAACTAAAGTATTTATCNGCTTGTTCATTGGTGCGCGCTGCTTCACCAANCATATCAAATGAATAATTATTACCTTCAAGATTCGATAGTTTTTTTATATCTGAAAAATCTCTTCCTATAACAAATTCCTTACTAAGTATTTGCATTGCAGTTAANATAGCTTGTCTAATTGGCAGCTCTCCTGACTTAGAGANCAAATTAGATAAAAAATTATATGGATTATTTGCCCATTCAACTGGAGTATTNACAACCTTTCCAGCTATAAGCAGTCCCCATGTTGATGCATTAACGAATATACTGTCTGCCTTATTTAGATGATCTATCCAACTACCCTCGGATAATTTTTCAGAAATTATTAAGTCCCTTGTTTTTTTGTCAGGAATTCTCAAGACCGATTCGGCAAGGCACATTAAGGCAACACCCTCATCATTATCAAGCCCATACTCATTGAGAAACGCATCTAGCATAGTTCTATGTCGTTTATTTTTTCTACATAGCTCAATAATAGATGCAGCTTCTTTTGTAATAGATTGATCGTTCAAGAATTTAGAATCATTTATGTAATCATCTAGCATCTCGACTTCACAACAAAATTTATTTTTTGAACTTAACATAAACATTATTTTAATCGTTAAGCATTAACTAGCAACATTGTGATTCTATTAATCATTTAAAAATACTATGATAGTAGTATGAAAGAATCATTAAAGCTTATAAAAAGAGGCACAGAAGAAGTTTTAACAGAATCTGATTTAAAGAAGAAACTTGAATCGGGTAAACAGCTTATTATTAAAGCCGGTTTTGACCCAACAGCCCCTGATTTACATTTAGGCCATACTGTTTTATTGAACAAAATGAGACATTTCCAAGATCTTGGTCACAAAGTTATATTCTTAATAGGAGATTTCACTGGCAGAATCGGAGATCCATCTGGAACAAATAAAACTCGACCAACACTTGAAGCAAAAGATCTTGAAAAAAATGCAAAAACATATGAAAAACAAGTATTCAAGATTCTCAAGAAAGACCTTACAGATGTTNGTTTTAATTCAGAGTGGTGTGAAAAGTTAGGAGCTGATGGTCTAATTCGATTAGCTTCTAAATATAATGTAGCTAGGATGCTTGAGAGGGATGATTTTAGTAAAAGATTTTCTTTAAATAAAAGCATAGCAATTCATGAATTTTTATATCCACTTGTTCAGGGTTATGACTCTGTTGCACTTAATGCTGATGTTGAACTTGGAGGCACTGATCAAAAGTTTAATCTTTTAGTTGGANGAGAGCTTCAAAGAGATTATGATCAGGATCCTCAGGTGGTAATTACTGTCCCAATTCTAGAAGGATTGGATGGCGTAAAAAAAATGTCCAAATCACTTAATAACTTTATTGCAATAGACGAAGAGCCTGAAGAAATGTTTGGCAAAATAATGTCTATTTCTGATGATTTAATGTGGAGATGGTTCGAATTATTGAGTTTTATATCTGAGAAAGAAATTAATAATCTTAAAAAACAAATGCAAGATGGTAAAAATCCTAGAGATATTAAGTTTATATTAGCTGAAGAAATAGTTGATAGGTTTAATAATAATGGCGATGGAAAAAAATGCAGGGAATCTTTCTTAAAAAGATTTCAGAANGGACAGATNCCTGATGATATTAAATTGATTAAAATGAAAATTGATGGGAATAAAATTTTACTCGTTAATCTTTTNAAAGAAGCAAATATGATTTCAAGTGTTTCTGAGGGTAATAGACTAATTGCACAAGGCGGCATTAAAATTAANTCACAAAAAGTTGAAAATCCAAAGCTTGAAATTTTAAAAAATTCNGAAAATATCTATCAAGTTGGCAAAAGAAAGTTCCTAAGGATTAAAGTTTNANCATGAAGTNTGTAATAACATTTCTAAGTTTATTTTTTTTATATTCTTGTGTACAAGATAGTCCAAACATTCAACAAATTGAAAATCTACAATTNTTTATAGACAACAAAGAAAATCCAGACATTATAGAAGTTGAAAAAGGACTTCAGTATTATGTTATTGAGAANGGTGATTCTNCTGGAATTTCNCCAAAGCTCGATCAAGTTATTACAGCACATTTTCATGGAATGCTAATTAATGGCGAGATTTTTTGGAGCTCTTTAGAGGANGAACCTTTAACGATAGAACTCTCAAATTTAATTGTAGGATGCCAAAAACTTATTTCTTTAATGAANGAAGGNGATAAATGGAANGTATTTATTGATCCCTCAATGGCATATGGTGANGATGGAAGACCGGGGATTCCATCAAACTCAATTTTAATTTTTGAAATAGAATTACTAAATATATCTTAAGAGANAATATTAAATTAGGTGGTGGGCCTGGGAAGACTCGAACTTCCGACCTCTCGATTATCAGTCGAACGCTCTAACCAAAACTGAGCTACAGGCCCNAATACAATGAATGTGCATTCTACCTTTGAATGATGCATTCGACAATTNATCTANTTANTTTTAACAGTTTTATATAGAGTAAAGTATATGTAACCTAGTGGAATCACAAACATATATTCAGCNCAAGCGACAATAACAAGTTGAAAAATNTTTGCTGGCAGAATAGAGGTTAAGATCAATCCTGTTACCAAAGAAAGTGAAAAGAAAACAAGNGTAAACATAAAAAGNTTTGATCCAAATTCATCAGTTGCTTCCCACGATGACGATATGGATTCAAATGTTTTTTTATTCTCAAGCATAATAAAANCTGGAAATAGAGATAANCTCGCTGCTATATAGATACCAGGCAATATAAGCAGTAGCAANCCTAAGGCCATTGCAATTGTATANATAATATAGCCAAGAAAAAGTGGAATAAATTTTGCCAATCCCGTTTGCAAAGCACTTATTGGATTTAAGTCTCTATTAGAATCTAATGCAACAAAACTCACCCAAATACCACCAAGAAATGCCATTTGTACAATAATACCTACGATTACTAGAACAAACATAACTGCAGCATTGTTCTGAAAAAATTCCATTATGTCTTCTGGCTGTGTCATTTCTCCTAAAGGAGCAATTAAATGNGCTGTCAAAGATTCCATAGCAATAACTGGGAGCGCTAAAACAAAAAAGAATTTAATATTCGCAAAAGTAAATATCCATGAAGATTTAAATTGATCCATGTATTAATTGTAAAGTAATATGTTATTCATGTATAAAAAATATTTTAATTTAGTAGGTTTAGCATTTATCGCATCATGTTCAAATAATAAAGTTGAGTTAGATTATCCTCTCTCGAAAAAAATAGAATTTANTGAGGAAATNCATGGATATGTTATTGAGGACTCTTATAGATGGCTTGAAGAATTCACNAGTGATGACTCTNTTAATTGGACCAAGCAACAAAACGAATTTACAAAAAAATTTATTTCTAGCAATAAATCTCAAAAAAAGATTGGTAAATTTTTAGAAACAATTTGGGAAAATGAATCACTTTCAATTCCATTTAAGGTAAACAAAAAAACTTTCTACTATTTTAATGATGGCACTTTCCAACAAAGTAAGCTAATGGTTAAAGAATGTGAAAATTGTGAGGAAAGAGTNCTTATTGACCCAAACTCTTTNTCTAAAGATGGAACTTTTTCTTTAGGAGGAACAAGTGTTAATAATAATGGCGATCACATTGCTTTTTCAATTTCAGATGGGGGATCTGATTGGAGAGAATGGAAAATAATGAATATAGAAANTGGTGAAATTCTTTCAGATGAAATTAAGTGGTCAAAATTTTCAGNTGCTGTATGGGAAAATGATGATTCGGGATTTTATTATCAGAAGTATGATCAACCAAGTGAGGANATGCTNAAAGATATAAATGAAGCGCCGAAACTAATGTTTCATAAAATTGGCACTNATCAGTCAGATGATGTTGTTATATTTGAGAAAACTGATAAGCCTCGATGGGGATGGGGTATTACTGTAGTAAAAGATACAAATATTAGACTTTTGTCTATTTCTGANGGCACAGATGAAAGAAATAGGCTNTATGTTCAGACTAAACCCGGCGGTGAGTTCATACCAGTCATAGACGAATTAATCGGAGCTTATAGTTTNATTGGAAGTAAAGACAATATTCTTTGGTTTTACAGTACCGAAAATTCGCCAAATGGCAAAATTGTTAATTTGGAGATAAAAAATGAATCTTTTGTNTGGAATGAAGTAATACCTGANTCAGATTATTCAATTAGATCTGTGAGCGTTNTTAATAATTCATTTGTTATAAATTATCTGATAGATACATTTTCGAGTATTAAAATTTTTAATTTAGATGGAAAATTTCTATCTGAAATTAATTTTGATAAAAGAGGNACTATTGGTGGCTTTTCTGGAAATATAGATGATCAAGAAACCTATTTCTCTTTTACNAATTATGTGACACCAACAGAAATTTATAATATNAANNTAGATACATTGGAAAAAAATATTTTTTGGAGTGAGAACATAAATGGATATGATTCTAATGATTATGTTTCAGANTTAAAATTTTATNANTCNAAAGATGGAACAAAAATTCCAATACATATTAGNTATAAAAAAGATTTAGTTATTANNAAAGATACGCCTGTAATGTTATACGGATATGGTGGATTTAATATTTCTTTACTTCCTGGATTNAGAAAAACACATACAGCATGGAAAAATTCTGGTGGNGTTTTTGCCGTTGCTAACTTGAGAGGTGGTGGAGAATATGGAGATGCNTGGCATGANGCCGGCATGCTTTTGAATAAACAAAATGTTTTTGATGATTTTGCATATGCAGCAAAATATCTTCATAAAAATAACATAGGCTCTAGTGAAACTACCGNAATTATTGGTGGATCAAACGGAGGATTNCTTGTTGCCGCAACCATGTTGCAAAACCCAGNTTTATTTAAAGTTGCAATTCCNCAAGTTGGAGTTTTGGATATGCTTCGNTTTAGCAAATTTACAATTGGCTGGGCATGGGAAAGTGATTATGGACCGGTTAGTGAAAAAGAACATTTTGAAAATCTTCTTTCATATAGNCCACTTCATAATATTAAATCAGATACTTGTTATCCCACAACTTTGATTACCACCGCAAGTAGGGATGATAGAGTTGTACCATCACATTCATTCAAATTTGCTGCAAAATTACAAGAATATCANTCTTGCAATAATCCTGTTTTGATTAGAGTTGAAGATAGAGCTGGACATGGTGCCGGGACTCCAAAAGATAAAACAATTAATCAAATTTCAGAAATATATGGCTATGCATTAANTGTTATAAANAACTGATATNNNGTTAATTTTATNAATATCTTAAGNATTNAATTTAAAAAATAAAATTTCATCTAATCTAAANCTTTTAATCTTAAGAATTATTTATTAATATAGATCTATGCAAAGGGGTGGCNTCTAAAGCCTGAGATCTGNNGAAACTCTTTGAACCTGATCAACACAATAGTTGCGGAGGAATTGCATATGTATATCAGAAAAAAAANTATTTTTTTATTNTCTTTAATATTTTCTCTTTCAATTTTATCTATAGAGATTGAGGAAATAATTGTTGTAGGAAAATATAAAGAAAAATCTATCANNGAAGAAGATTCAAGTATTTCTGTCATTCAATCAGAAAAAATTAAATCACAAGCTATAAAACATTTTCAACAACTTTCTTACCTTGTTCCAAATTTAAATTATGCNGCTTCAGATTCAAGAGCTAGGTATTTTCAAATTAGAGGAATAGGAGAAAGATCTGGCTATCAAGGCACACCAAATTCTTCAGTAGGATTTTTNATAGATGATATTGATTATTCTGGACAGGGTGGAATTGCAACTTTATTTGATGTAGATCAAGTTGAAGTTTTTAGAGGACCTCAGGGATCAAGAACAGGAGCAAATGCTCTNGCAGGATTGATTTATATAAAAACAAAAGATCCAACAAATCAATTTGAAGGAACATCTGAAATTACTCTTGGCGATTATGGAACCCAAAATTTAGGTATTGCTTTTGGTGGCCCAATGAAAAATGAAAAANTTAAATATCGTCTCGTATTAAGAACTGATTATGCAGACGGNTTTAGAAAAAATATNTTTTTAAACAAATCAGATACTTCTAAAAAAGACGAGCTGACATTGCGATATAAACTAAATTGGGATTTTAATGAAACTACGGATATTAATTTTCTTATTTCAAAAGTTGATATGGATGATCCGGCAGACATATGGACAATAGATGGCANTTTAAATACTTTATCTGATCGTCCAGGAATGGATTCGCAAGAAACAGATTCGTTTGGAATAAAAATTACAAAAAACTTTAANAATTTTGTTCTGCAAAGCTTTACAAATATGACNAAGACAGATGTTATNTTTAGTTACGATGCTGATTGGGGTAATTCAGAGTCACATTCTCCCTATATTTATGATTATTTNTCTGAGACTCTNNGAAAAAGGGANACTTTTANCCAAGAAATACGTTTTTTGTCTAAAAATATAGATTTNTCACAAAAAAATCCATTTGAGTGGGTTTTTGGTGTTGATTTTAGTGAATTAGAAGAAACAAATATAACAAAAGATGATGGGATTTATGGNGATCCATCTGATCCATTCGGTCCTTATGAAAGTGAATCAGTGGTTTCAAGAAATTATGAAGCTNAAAATTTTTCACTGTTTGGAAACATTGATTACTTCCTTTNAGAAAATTACAAGNTAGCTNTTGGATTAAGATNGGAAAATTGGGACTCAAAATATAACGATTCAAATCAAGAATCATTNAATCCATCTGANAACATGAATGGAGGAAAAATNTCTCTGATTAAAAACAATGATAATTCAAACATTTATTTTTCAATTGCACGAGGATATAAACAAGGTGGGTTTAATCTTGGTTTAGATGCAACTGATAATTCAATAAAAGACTCTCTAATATATGAACCAGAATTTTTGACTAACTACGAAATGGGATTAAGCTCAAACAGCAATAACCCAATCTTAAATTATTCAGCAGTTTTTTTCTTTTCAGAAAGAGAAGATCAGCAAGTTTTAATTTCAAGGCAAGTAGATCCAACTGACCCAAACACTTTTTCATATTTGACTCAAAATGCTGCAGAGGGTGAAAATTATGGACTAGAAATTAGCTCAAACTATTTTGTTAGAGATAATCTAGATCTGTATGCTAATTTTGGACTTCTTAAAACAAAAATAAAAAATTGGGAATCCAGAAGCGACTTAAAAAATAGAGCTCAAGCTCATGCACCGGAAAGAAACTTTTCATTAGGCGCAAACCTATCATTTATGAATAACTTTTATTTAAAAATGGATATTAATGGAAAGAGTAGCTTTTTTTACGCTGATTCACATAATAATAAATCTAAAAGCTATCAGCTTGTAAATATTACACTTGGTTACAAAAAATCAAATTTATCAACAGATATATGGATAAGAAATTTATTCGATGAATATTATTCTACTAGAGGTTTTTTCTTCGGAAATGAAGCTCCAAATTTTGTTGATACTTTATATAAAAGACAAGGCGATCCAAAAAATATTGGCATCTCTGTAAGATATGATTTTTAAAGTTAAATGACTTTATTTTTTCTAGAAAGTATAGCAGTTATTTCTGCAATACTATATTTGATTTTAGCAGCAAAAGAAGATGTAAACTGCTGGTATGCTGCATTATTTAGTTCTATGCTTTATATATATATTATGTATCAAGCTGGCTTGATAATGGAATCATTTTTACAAATATTTTATGTGATAATGGCAATTTATGGATGGTTACAGTGGAACAATCTCATAAGTAAAAATTTAACATTAAGAATTAGAAAATGGAAAAAAATTAATCATTTATATTCCCTTTTTTCAGTAATAGTTTTGGCAGTATTATCTGGAATTCTATTAGAAAAATTTTCTGAAGCAGCCTTACCCTTTTTAGATGCTTTTACAACATGGGGAGCAATAATAAGTACATACATGGTCGCAAAAAAAATAATTGAGAATTGGATCTATTGGTTTGTAATAGATTCGATCTCAATTTATTTATTTATTTCTAGAGAGCTATATTTAACTGCTTTTTTATTTTTAATATATTTAGTAATAATAATTTTTGGATATAAATCTTGGAGAAAAAAATTGTTAGAATCACATGAATAAAATTGTAAAGGCACTTATAAAACATAAAGTTTATGTTGAGGATTTATTTATTTTAAGAGAAGGTGAAACTTCAAATACTTATCTAGCTAACCAGAAAGATAAAAAAGTAATTGTTAAAATATTTAAAAACAAAAATCTAGGAATTAATATCAATTCTTATTTAGAAATAAATATACTTGATCAGTTAATTCAGAGAAAAATTTTTCCGAAGGTGATTACTCATAAACAGGACTATGGTATTTTAATTTATGAATATGTTGAATCGCTCTCATATAAAAAGAATAAAAAATTTATCTCAAGACTTGGCAATCAAATTAAAAAAATTCATGACATAAAAGTAAAGAATGATTTCCATCGCTTTGATGAACAAATAGAAAAGTACAAAACTATTTTAGGAAAAAAGCTAGGTAAAGATTTCCAAACATTAGATAAATTAATTACAAAAGCAAAACAATACAAATCTAAAATTTGTTTTTCACATAATGATCTAAACAGAGATAACATTATTCATAGTAAAGAAATTTATTTCATTGATTATGAGTATGCTTCTCTAAATAATATTTTTTGTGATATAACAAGAGTAATTCAGGAATACTCGCTTAATGATCCAGAAATAAATATTCTCTTTAATAGTTATGGCATTCAAAACTCAGATGATGTAACGGATCAAATAGAAATATGGAAGAATATTAATATGCTAATAGATAAAATTTGGACGGAGATGATGATTAAAACCAATCTAAAAAATAATATAAATTGAACTTAAATGCATATCTCAATATAAAAATTAAGCAATAAAGGCAATAAAAAGAGTAAAAATTACAATAACTATGGGTACAATCTTATCAATTTTAATAACTATATCGTCTTTTTCAGGGAATTTAGGCAATTTTAAAGAAAAAATAGTATATCTATTGTCTTGTTTGTACTCATAACTAGAATTATGATTATTTGTACTTATGGGTACATCAAACTTAATCATATTATCACCATTATAAGTATTCACTTTCAATTCTTTCATAGTATGCTCTGAAATGTGATTTTCTTCATCTTGAGACTCATTATTAAGTTCTATTTTATCTTTAATTGATGTTTTAGAGTGGTTTTCAAAATTTAAATTATAAGTATTTTGTGTATTATGAGTGAGTAGATCCAGTTCAGTTAAGATTTCATCTCTTCTAGAGATTGCCTCTGATAAATCAGTAGTTTCAAGAGATTTTTTTATAAAATTTTTACCAATTACTTTAGATTGTTCTTTAGAAAGCCTTTTTTGGATAAAATAAATATTCTTGTTTTTACCTCTTAGAACTAAATATTTTTCTCTATTTGTACTCACAATGTACTCACAATATTAATCAAATATAAATTAATTTGCAATATTTTGTGCTAATTTTTTATTTTTTTATTATTCATTGTAATTTGTACTCATTTTACTGTTATCTTTTGTGTATTATTTAAGATATTAGCTCATTTTATATGCTAATTTATACCTTTTTTTATGTTCATTTAGTTATTGTTTTTAATTTTTTTTGTTTTAACATAAGAGTTCATAATCTATTTGGGGAGTTAATATATGAAAATATTATGTGTTTTATACGATGATCCTATTTCTGGAATGCCTGATAAGTACGCAAGAGACGATTTGCCACGCTTAGAAAAGTATCCTGATGGCATGACATTACCATCACCAAGTTCTGTTGACTTTACGCCTGGAGAATTGCTGGGATGTGTGTCTGGTGAGCTGGGTCTAAGAAAATTTTTAGAAGATGCTGGTCATACACTTGTAGTTACATCGGATAAGGATGGTGATGGGTGTGTTGCTGACAAAGAACTGGTAGATGCCGATATTGTTATTTCACAACCTTTTTGGCCTTATTATTTAACAAGAGATAAAATGGAATCTGCACCTAATTTAAAGATGGCAATTACAGCTGGTATTGGCTCTGATCATGTAGACTTGCAAGCAGCAATGGATAATAACGTTGATGTAGTTGAAGTCACATACTGTAATTCAAGATCTGTTGCTGAACATATAGTCATGATGATTCTATCTATGGTAAGAGATTATCATAACCAACATCGAATTGTTAAAGAAGGTGGATGGAATATTGCTGATGCAGTTCAACGATCATATGATGTTGAAGGTATGCATGTTGGAACAGTTGCCGCAGGTAGAATTGGTATTGATATGCTAAGAAAAATGAAACCTTTTGATGTTCATTTGCATTATTTTGATATTCATAAACTGCCTGATGAAGTAGAAGCGGAATTAAATCTGACGTATCACGAATCTGTCGAATCATTAGTTTCAGTATGCGATGTTGTGAATATAAGTTGCCCTTTGCATCCAAAAACTGAACATTTATTTAATGATGAATTGATTAGCAAAATGAAGCGAGGAGCATACATTGTAAATACAGCAAGAGGAAAAATTTGTGATAAAGATGCTATCGTGAGAGCTTTAGAATCTGGACAATTAAGTGGCTATGCTGGTGACGTATGGTTTCCTCAACCTGCACCAAATGAACACGTTTGGAGATCAATGCCTAATCATGGAATGACACCACACACATCTGGAACATCACTATCAGCTCAAACAAGATATGCTGCTGGTGTAAGAGAAATTTTAGAATGTTTCTTCGATAGCAAGCCTATTAGAGAGCCATACCTGATTGTTCAAAATGGTGATTTAGCAGGAATGGGCGCACACTCATATACTAAAGGAACTGCAACTGACGGATCTGAAGAAGCCGCC
>PBKI01000005.1 GCA_002721385.1 Gammaproteobacteria bacterium | reverse complement strand
GTGTAAACGAGATGCTCTACCAAACTGAGCTAATCACCCTACCAGCTTAATATACAATTAAGGTTGGTAATAATACTATTATTATTCAAAAATAACATTAATTCTTAGCTCTGTTTTTGTTGATTGCTAGCTAGATTTACTCGAGCTAAATAAATACCAAATAAAGTAATTAAAGCAAATATTACTTGAATAACATTTAATAATTCGCTGAATAGAAAAGAAGCTAAAAATGTGGCTGTCAATGGCTGCATTAGCAAACCAATTGATCCATCTGATGCAGAGATCTTGGTAATGCCATGTGTAATGAAATACTGGCCACCAAGTTGACATAGTGTTGCTAATAGAAATATGTTAAGCCACTCGAAATCAGTTTCTGGAAAAGTTTTTCCTCCCTCTATCAGCATTAAGGGAAATGAAAATACACAACAAAAAAAAGTCGTATAAAAAATAATACTTAATGAATCCTCTTTCCCGAGTCTTGAAATAACAAACAAATATACTCCATAAAAAAATGCTGCAAATACACATAGAATATCTCCAAGAATTTTTCCATTTATGTAATTATTGGAATAATAAATTAATCCAATAATTCCTATATATGTAATAACAAATGAACTTAAAAAACCTCTAGAAATTCTTTCCTTTAATAAAATAAAAGAAAAAATAGCTACAAAAATAGGTGCAGAATTAACGATAATTGTGGCATTTGAAACCGAAGTTATATCCATGCTGAAATGCCACAAAGTCAAATCAATCGTAAATGCAAAAGATGCAAATGCTGTATAAAAAATAGTTGATCTATTTTTAACATAGAATAAAAATTTATTGTTTAAGAGAATATTAAAAAAAAATAAAAAGGGTATTGTAAGAAGCATTCTATAAAATGTTATTGCAGAAGAAGATAACATGCTCCATTTAACAAAAATTGGGGCAAACCCAATAAGTGCTGCTCCCAACACTAAAATAAGAAAGTTATTTGTGCGATGTAAATTATTATCCATAAAGTTATACTTTAATAATGGTTGATAATATTGTAAGTCAGAATAGTGAAATTATCTCTGTGGGTGAATTAAACAAATCTGCAAAATATCTTCTAGAAAATAACTTTAACAATATCTCAGTTGTTGGCGAAATTTCAAACCTTTCGAGGCCTAGCTCAGGTCACATATATTTCACATTAAAAGATGAAGATGGTGCAATAAGATGTGCAATGTTTAAAAATCAAAATTTAAAATTAAATTTCTCACCAGAAAATGGAGATAAGTGTGTTCTTAAAGGTCAAGTGAGTATTTATGCTCCCAGAGGTGACTATCAATTAATAGTAAAAAACATAGAACCAGCTGGATCAGGGAATTTAATGCAAAAATTTGAAGATTTAAAAATAAAGTTGGAGCAAGAAGGATTATTTACAAAAAGCAATAAACTTCAAGTACCCTTTTCTCCAAAACATGTTTGTATTGTTACATCCTCCTCTACGGCAGCATTCCAAGATATAATTTCTACAATTAATAGAAGATCTCCAGGATCTGAAATTTCAATAAGTGAGGCAACTGTTCAAGGTGATAATGCTCACATCAGTATTATTAAAAGCTTAGAAAGAATTATTAAATATAATGATTCAAATAAAGATAATCTTATTGACGTAGTAATTTTATCAAGAGGTGGTGGATCTATTGAAGATCTTTGGTGTTTCAATAATGAAGATCTTGCTCGAGAAATATCAAATTTTCCAATACCAACAATTTCAGGTGTCGGTCATGAAATAGATTTTACTATTTGTGATTTTGTATGCGATATAAGAATGCCTACTCCCACAGCAAGCGCAGAACTTGTAACAGAATTTAATTTTAAAATAAAAGATGTTCTTAAAAGTTTCAATGAAAAAATAAATAAAAATATTTTCTATAAAATAGAAGAGTTAAAGAAATCAGTTGAGTTAGGAGAATCAAGATTAAAAAATCCATTAACCTTGTTAAGAGAAAAGTCTCAGAAATTAGATAGCTTTGAATTTAGAATTATGCAAAGTCAGAAGTTAATTTTTTCAAACAAAAATAATTTGCTTAATAAAATGTTATCAAATATTGAAATCAAGAATCCACTTTATAAAGTTGAGAACTATAAAAATAAAATCCATAAAGTCTCTATGCAGCTAAAAATACTAATAAATGAAAAGCACATATACCAAAAAAATAATCTAGATAAATTATCTAAAAGCATCAATTTACTTAGTCCTTTATCTATTCTTGATAGAGGATATGCAATTATTATGGATAAAAAAGGTTCGGCAATAAAGTCATCGAAACAAGTAAATATTGGCGAAGATCTGACAGCAAGGCTTAGTAAGGGTGATATCGACATTAAAGTAACTAATAAGAATGTTTAGACTAGTATTTTTAAATATACTTTTAGCTTTAAATGTTTCTGCTGAAGATATTTTTGGGAATCCTGGTGATATATTACCTATTAAATCTCATAGTAGTAATGAGTTTCTTTCGATAAAAAAAAATGATAATTTTTATAGATTAGTGCCGCTCCCTTTTGATAAGCAAGGCAATTCCATAATAATTGAAAACAAGACTATAACTATTAACTATAAGGACTTTGGTGAATCAAGAATTACTATTGTTGATGAATCTATGGTGACTTTAAGCAAACAAGATTCTGAGAGAGTCTACGCAGAGTCAATTGCTATTAAGGATGCTTTAAGAACATTTACTACTGAATTTAAACCAAGCATGGAATTCATCAATCCTGTTGAGGGTGTAATTTCTAGCAGATATGGAAAGAAAAGATTTATCAATAATAAACCTAGATCCCCTCATCTTTCGTTAGATATTGCTGCTCCTGAGGGAACAGAAGTTGTTGCACCCGAAAATGGAAAGATTATTCTTTCAGGAAATTTTTTTTATTCTGGAAATTATCTTCTTATAGATCATGGTTTTGGACTTTTATCATCCTATAGTCACTTATCTTCAATAAATGTTGAAAATAATGCGGTAGTAAAGAAAGGTGAAAAGATTGGAGAAGTTGGGTCGACTGGAAGAGTTACAGGCCCTCATTTACATTGGACTGTGTATTTAGACAAAGTGAAGATAAATCCAGAACTGTTATTGAAAGAAGATTTTTTAAATAGAGCTCTTTAACTCTTTTAAAATTTTATTAAGTTCAATCTTGGTCTGTGGTCTAAAAAGTGATTTAGCAACTTCACCATTTGGATTTATGAAATATGTTGCTGGAACTGCTGGAGGTGTTTCAATACCCCATATATCTCTCGGATGTGAGACTAATGAAGGAACTTTTATATTAAATTTTTTTATTATGGGTTTGAGCTCATCCTCTTCTAAATAATCAAAGTTAAAAGTAAAAACAAAAATATCCTCATTCTCTATGGCAAAGTCATTTAACTCTGGTATTTCTTTAATGCATGGTGCGCACCAATCAGCCCAATAATTAACTACAATCCAGTTACCATTTAGATTGGAAATGTTAGTATCTCTGCCATCGATAATTTGTATATCATTTTTTTGGCATCCAAAAAGTATCGCTAAACATAAAAGTTGTATAATCTTAATCTTCATTGCGTACCATAATATAATTTAAAATTTAAAAGTAAACATGGAAAAGAATTATTTATTAGTATTATTTTATTCAGTTTCTGGCTCTGTCAGAAACCTAGCTCATGCAATTGCCGATGGTGCAGAAAATAAAAATTTGAATGTAAAGATTAGAACTGTTCCTAAAATATCAACTAAAACAGAAAAAGTTGAGGAAAATATTCCTATGGAAGGCGAAATTTATTGTACAAAAGAAGATTTAATCAATTGCTCAGGTTTAGCTCTAGGATCTCCAACAAGATTTGGATCCATTGCAGCACCATTAAAATATTTTTTGGATTCAACAGGAGATTTGTGGGCAACAAATACACTTGAGGACAAGCCTGGAATTGTTTTCACTTCTACCGGTTCTATGCACGGCGGTCAAGAAATTACATTATTTAGCATGATAACTTTTATGCTTCATCATGGAATGCTAGTTGCTGGAAGTCCATATTCTATAGATGAGTTAAATAAAACTAAATCTGGTGGGACACCCTATGGCCCCACTCATGTTGAAAGCTTTAACTCATCAAATGAGTTAACTCAGCATGAATATGCAATTGCAAATAAAACTGGTGAAAGAATTGCAGATATAATTCAAAAAATTTAAAGTGACTCTTAAGCAATACAAAATATTGACTCACTTAATATTTTTTTCTTTATTTACTGTTAAATACATAAGCGTGCATTTAAATCGAATTGACTTAGGTTTATATATTATTTGGATTTTACCTCTATTGGTTTTTTATTTTTATATATCAAAATTATATGTGCGAGCATATCAATGGTTTTGTTTTTTTCTTTTAATATATTTCTTGTCGTCATCTCTAAGAGTTTTTGGAACTCATTTTAACTATCTTGATATTTCTGAGTTTGTTTTAATATGTATATTATTTATACATATGATGTTTGGTCCAAAAAAAATAAATAGTTAAATTTATATTTATTTACTTAACGATCTAGATAACTTATCATCAAAAAAATTTGGAGAATTTAATGAGTAAAGTAAAATCAATTTGGTCGACTATTGACAAATACCTAACCCTTGCAAGAAAAATTATTGTGAATACCGTGACCGCAGTTGTTCTAATATTTTTCACATTTGCAATAATAGGTGGTGTTGGATCAATTTTTACACCTGACACTGAAATAAAAACAAAAGATAAAGTACTATGGTTTAAGCCAATTGGAACAGTGGTTGACTCTAAGATTAATGCTCAACCTTCAATTGATTCAATCCTAATGGGTGGTTCGAATGCTGAGCAACATGAAATTGATGATCTTTTAAAAGTTTTAAATCATGCAGCTAATGATGAAGAATTATCGGCAGTATACATAAATGTTTCTGAATTAGGCATGTATTTTGTTGATGCTTTTCAAATTGCAAATGCTGTAAAAAATATCAAAGATAGCGGTAAAGATGTTATTGCATACGCTGAAAATTATGGAAATGCATCATATCTAGTAAGTTCTCAAGCCAGCAAAGTTTTTATTAATGAATATGGGTCAGTATCTGCTTTTGGATTTTCAAGAAAAAGAGAGTTTTACAAAGACTTGTATGAAAACTTGAATCTTAATTATCACATTTTTGTTGCAGGCGACTTCAAGAGTGGTCCAGAAACATATACAAGAAATTCAATGTCCGAAGAAGATAAGCTAGCATGGAATGAATTTGCTATGCCTTTATGGTCAAAAATGATAGCAATGATGGAAGATGGAAGAGATTTGCCTGAAGGAACAATTCAAGAATATGGTGATTCTGCATGGAGTTTATTTACTAAAAATCCTGATCAAGCTCTTGTGGCTGCAGAATTGGGTTTAGTTGATCAAGTTGTTACAAGAGAATCTTTGAGAGCAGAGATGTTTTCACTGTATCCAAATGACAAAGAAGATCCTAACAAATTCCCAGATTCAATTTCAATATATGAGTATTTATCAACCATTGAGAAAGAAGAAAATAATTCAAAAAATAAAATAGCAATAGTTAATGTTGAAGGTGTTATTGTGCCTGGTGATGCATCTTTTGGTGTTGCTGGATCTGACACAATCGTAAGCAACATAAGGAAAGCTATTAAAGATGAATCAGTTAAAGCAATGGTCTTAAGAGTTAATAGCCCTGGAGGTGATGTTTGGGCAAGTGAACTAATCACAAATGCTTTAGAAGAATTTAGTGACAGCGGTCGTCCAATTGTTTCGTCCATGAGCGGTATTGCTGCATCTGGAGGAGTATGGGTTACAACTTTATCTGAAGAGATATGGGCACAACCAGAAACATTAACGGGATCAATTGGAGTGTATGGAATAGTTCAAACTCTTGATGGTGTATATGACTGGGCAGGGATTCAGGTTGATGGCACTAGCTCAACAAAAGCTGGAGAGTGGGATGCTAGATTGCCAATGCCAGATTATGTAACTCAATCAATTCAATCTAGTATTGAAAATACTTATGATAAGTTTGTTACAAAAGTATCGTCTAACAGAGATATGCCTTACAAAGAAATACTAGCAGTTGCAGGTGGAAGAATTTGGTCTGGAGAAAAAGCCCATCAACTTGGTCTTGTAGATTATATTGGAGGGTTAGATGACGCCGTNAATTCTGTAGCCACTATAGCTGAGCTTGATGACTATAAAACAGTNAAATATTCTAAAGATATGGATCCATTTGATTTATTCTTAGCCGAGTTGCTTGATAACCTAGATGTTAGTTCAAAAATTGANTCNAAAGGATTAATGTTTTTGAAATTGCTAAGTTCAAATTATAAATTCATTGATGAGAGTAAAACTTTAAATACAGCAGTTTATTGCTTTGAGTGTGAATACATTTTTTCTAAATAACTTTTTTAATTAGAGGAATTGTTATCTTTCTTTTTAGTTCTGCTGAAACTTGATCTATTCTATCNAGCACATCCAAAAGACCTTTCATGCTTCTATTACAATGAGTAATAATATATTGAACTTCTTTTTCTCCAAGATTTATTANTCTTTTGTTTGCAACAAAACTTAGTGCATCCTCAAGGCCTTGATCACTAATTGGTAAAACTTTTACAGGCTCAATTTTTTTTATTCTAGATTTAAGGTCATTTAAATCAAANTTTAGTTTTGCAGGATTTGATGATGANGAAAAAATCAATCTACAGTTTGAAAGCATGCAATTATTAATTAGATTAAATATGGCTATTTCCCATTCTTTTCGATTGGATATGGNATCAATATTATCTATGCAGACAAGCTCTAGGGTATCAATAGAATCTAGAAAGCTAGTTCCGTGNATTAATACCTCCTTTAAGGGTACATACAATGATGATTTTTTATCTGCTGCGTATTGATTNCAAAAGGATTGAAGCAAAAAGCTCTTTCCGCATTCCTGCTCTCCATAAATAAGAAAATCTGCCCCACTATTAAAGGTATCCTTTACTTGTAAGTTTTCTGATTCAAAATAAAAATTATCTAATGATGATTTGTTTGCCCTAATCCAAGGAAAAATTAGTTGTTTAGGATCATTCATTGTGATAATTTNTTANNTCTTTTGACCAATTAATAGCATAAACAATCAAGCTCAATATTGTTATAAATATTATAAGAATATCTAAAATGAATAAGCTGATTTCTAANTTTAAAATTTCTCCAATAAATATAATAGCTATATAAACTATTTGAAGACTNGTTGTTAATTTTCCTAAAAAATTTGGTATGGGTGTATCTGACTCAATTAAAGTCATTTGAATTGCTGCTCCTAAAAGAATAACAACATCTCTACTAAAAAATATAATAAAAATATAAAAAGGAATAAGTTGATTTAACCAAAGTATAAAAATTGTTCCAGATAATAATAATTTATCAGCAACAGGATCTAATATTTTACCAAGCTTTGTGTGCCAATCCATTTTTCTTGCAAGAAAACCATCCAGTGCGTCTGTGAGTGATGCTATGATAAAAAATATAATACTTAATTTGAAATTTTCTAAANAAATATTGTTTAGAATTGGATACACTAAAGCGATTCTTATTATTGATAATAAATTAGGTATAAAAATAAAATATCGACTCATCTTCTATAATTTACCTGAATAGGTTTATTTAAATTTAAATTGCCCATAACTTCTAAAAAGTTATTATCTTGTAATTCGCTAAAGAAAGTTTTTTCATCGCCGTATATCTCAACTTCATACAAAATATTATCGATATGAAATTTTTTAATANTCATGTTTTTAAAGCTTACAAAACTCTCGATCTCCTGTTTGGATTTTTTATAATCTTTAAAATTATTGATATTATTNATTAAAATTTGCACTTTTTTTATTTTGTTAGTGTTTATCTTTTTACTGTCAAANTATAAATCTATTTTTTTATTTAAAAAAATATCTAGTTCTNTAATAATCATTTTTATTAAGTTGGAATATGTTGTNTTAAATTCTANATCTCCAGATACGATCCAGCTNTCANAGCCAATATTCGATATTGATATCTCAATAGTTTCATCNTTATCATATTGATCAGATATATATTTTTTTTCACCAATAAGTCTTTTGTACTTATCAAGTTCATTTATGCTTATTAAATCAAGGTCTGGTAACTCAAAAAAAATGCCTCTCGACATTGATTTATCTTTAAGATATTTTTTAATTCTTTTATCCAAATCAGATCTGCTAGCATTCTCAGATAAAAGATAAGGCTTATCTATTCCTGAATCTAAATTAATTAAAAATAAAAAAACAGGCCTAGAGTTTCCTATCATCTGAATTGAGAGTTCATCAAATGTATTTACAAGGAGTTCTTTTTCAAAAATGACTTTTAANTGCGNAATTCCGTTTTGNTTTTCAATTGAGTAGCTTGTTATGAAATCCTTTCGGTNATTTCCTGCATTTATTATTTTCCAAATATTTGATGGCGANGGATCCCCNCTNAGTCTAAATATCATNTTATTAAATGCTGTATTTATTGATTTTTCTATATTTGAACTGTCAATGATTGGCTCATAAACTGTAAAAAGTTTATCAAACTCCTTTCCAAAGGAGGTGTTAGAAATGATAATAAGAAAGATGTATGTAAATTTGCAGTATTTCATAAAAGATTGCTCTAATNAGGTATTCTAAATGACAAAAGAAATTATAGAAAATGATCCGTATAAGTCTTCTGGTGTTGATATTGATGNAGGCAATGACTTAATTNAGAAAATTAAGAGTGATGTNGCTGCTACTCACAACAANAGTGTCCTNAACAATATCGGNGGTTTTGCAGGAATGTATAGGCTAAGCAAGGATTATAAAGATCCTATTTTGGTGGCATGTACGGACGGNGTGGGTACAAAAGTTTCACTAGCGCAAGAGATGAATANTCTTGATGGTATTGGTCAAGATCTCGTTGCAATGTGTGTAAATGACTTGATTGTATGTGGTGCAAAACCTCTTTTTTTTCTTGACTATTANGCATCTTCANAATTAAATATTTCTGAAGCTGCTATTGTGATNAAAAGCATATCGCAAGCTTGCAANGATTCAGATTGTGCTCTTCTTGGTGGTGAAACAGCCGAAATGCCAGGTCATTATGTTGGAAAAAACTTTGATTTAGCTGGATTTTCAGTAGGNTGTGTTGATGAAAGCAAAGTTTTAAATAACAAAAATGTTGAAAAGGGAAATGTTTTGCTTGGTATTGAGTCCAGCGGTCCTCATTCAAATGGTTTTTCATTAATAAGAAAAATAATAAGTGAGTCAAATGTAGGAGAAAAAGAGAAAAAAAAGATAATTGAAAGAGTTCTTACTCCAACTCATTTATATCCAAATTTAATATCAAAAATACTAAAAGAATCAAATATTAATTCTATTTCTCATATTACAGGCGGCGGGCTTACTGAAAACCTTCCAAGATCTATTCCAGATAATTTGTCAATTGAGATTAATTTAAATTCATGGGAAATGCCTAGTGTATTTAAATGGTTAGAGAAAGANGGAAATATTTCTAAAGCTAATATGCTAAGAATTTTTAATTGCGGCATTGGTATGGTGCTAATTGTAGATGAGAATGATGCTTCTGCAATATCAGATNTGATATCNGAGATGAATTTTAAAAATTTCTTGATAGGAGAAGTTATAGAAAAAAATAACATCAATTCGATTATATATTCCTAAAGCAAGAATGAAAAAGATTGCTATTTTAATTTCAGGAAGTGGNTCAAATCTTGGTGCTATTATCGACGCATGTGACAAAAATATAATATCTGGNGAGGTTTCTTTGGTCATCTCAAANAATCCAAATGCATATGGTTTAAAAAGAGCTTNAANTAAAAGTATTGAAACTATTGTCTTGGACCATAGAAAGTACAAATCAAGAGANGAATTTGATAATGAATTGGAGCATATTTTAAAGAGAAATAATTTTGACTTGATTGTTCTTGCTGGTTTTATGAGAATTCTTGGAGAAAAAATAACAAAAAAATTTAATAATAAAATGATAAATTTACACCCTTCACTTCTTCCTCTATACCCGGGTTTAAATACGCATGAAAAAGTTATTAAAAACAATGAAAAANTTCATGGTATTTCAATTCACTATGTTTCAAATGAATTAGACGCCGGTCCATTAATTGCACANGGAATAATAAAAATCAAAGGTNNTGATTCTGTTGAGACTGTTACTGAGAGAATACATAAAATAGAACATGATTTACTNCCTGATGTTATTAAAGAAATTTGTGACGAAAANATTTATTTTAGAGATGGAAATGTACAATTTAGCAAAGATATAAATACTACTAATGGAATTATTGTTAAAAAATATAATGTATAAAAAAATTTATTTAATATTTTTATTTTCAATTTATGGATATTCAACTGACATATCACAATATGTTGCTAAATATGAGTTTTCTTCTGAAGAAATAACTATTGTTGGAACACGAAAATTCTCTCAACTTTCAAATAGTTATGAGATGGAGTTTAAGGCTTCAAATTTAATTNCAAATATGTTGTTTTCATCAAAATTTAGAATAGATAACNATCAGGTGCTATCAGATTCATATAAAATCAAGATAAGGCCAAAGTTCCTCAACAGAGATCAATCAATAGAATTTGATTATTCTAATAAGATTATTAAATCAACTGGGCAGACAGNATGGAGCGAGGGTTTTTTGAGTGATAGTTTTGTTGTAGATCCGCTCAATGCTCAAATCATGATTAGAAAGTTTGCTAAAGATGGTACAAAAAAATTTAATCTTAATGTAATTAATATGCAACGAGGTGGCTTTAAAGAATATACATACCAACTAAAAAGCCNACAAAATTGTAACTTCAACAAGCAGCTTCTTAACTGTGTTCANATACAAAGAACTAGGAACGATAGCAAAAGAATAGTGAATTATTTTTTAGCAGAAGAGCTTGATTTCATGTTCATAAAGATAATAGATTCAAGTCCNNCAAGAACTAATACNTTAAGCCTTAAAGAAATTTTAAGCTTTGGGTAGCGTTACTCCTCTTTGACCTTGATATTTNCCATCCCTATCCTTNTAACTAATTTCACATTCCTGATCTGATTCAAAAAATAGCATNTGAGCAACACCTTCTCCAGCATATATTTTTGCTGGTAAGTTNGTAGTNTTGGAGAATTCTAGTGTGACATGTCCTTCCCATTCAGGCTCTAAAGGAGTTACATTCACAATTATTCCACACCTTGCATAGGTTGATTTTCCAAGACAAATTGTTAGAACATTTCTCGGAATTTTAAAATATTCAACTGTTCTAGCCAAAGCAAACGAATTAGGAGGAATAATGCATACATCAGAATTTATATCAACAAAGCTTTTTTCGTCAAAGTGTTTNGGGTCAACAATAGCTGAATGGATATTTGTAAATACTTTAAATTCATTTGAGCATCGAACATCATAACCATAACTTGATACACCATATGAAATCTGTTTATTTCCCTTTTCATCAAGTCTTATTTGATTCTCTGAGAAAGGTTCTATCATAGCGTTTTCAAGAGACATCTTTTTTATCCAAATATCAGATTTAATCGACATTAATTTCTACCCTTCCTTGAATTGCCATAGCAATAGTTGTGCCATCAACATACTCTAACTCTCCTCCAATAGGAATACCATAGGAAATTCTTGAAACTTTTGCATTTTTAACATGATCTTTTATAAATATAGCTGTAGCGTCTCCTTCAACNGTGCTGCTTGTTGCTAAAATAACCTCNTTAGTTTTATCATCCTCGATTCTTTTGAGAAGATCATTAATACCAAGCTCATCTGGTCCCATTCCATCTATTGGAGATAATCTTCCCATTAGAACAAAATATCTTCCTTTAAAGCCTCCTGTCGACTCAATTGCTAAAACATCAGAGGGNCTTTCTACAACACAAATATTACTTTTATCTCTTGTGCTATCTGAACATACTTTGCATAAATTATTAGAAGTGAGCATTCTGCATGAAGTACATCTTTGAANATTCTCTATAGCATTAATCAAATTGTTAGCAAGNATAGAAGCGCCATCTTTATTTTTATCCAACAAATACAAAGCCATTCTTTGCGCAGATTTTTTACCAACACCTGGCAAAATGGTGAGAGAATTTATTAACTCTGTTACAAGATCATGTTTCATATNATTTAATTGGCTTTATAGTATCAGGTTTAATTTTTCCATTAAATTTATTTAAAAAATCCTGAATNTCTTTGTCATTCTTAATATCTTCATTAGCAAGATTTTGTTTTTTTGTNATTTCTTTCTTAGCTTGATTAATTGGTGAATTTTGAACATCTCCNATTAAAACTTCAACATCTATTTTCTTTGACAACAAATCGCTGATAGCACTTTTAAATTCTTTCTTTATATTTTCAGGAATTTCGCTTACCTGCTGACTTGAAATTAATTTTAAACTTGAATTTTCAAATGANGACAATGACATATTACCGAAATAATTTCTTGNAAATGGGCTCAGTTTAAGTGAGTTAAATAAATCTATCCAACTTGAATTAGTTATAAGAATATCTTTACCCTCGCTCACACTATCTTTAGTTTTGATAGNGACTTCANTTTTTTTTAGATTTTTTTTTTCGTCTAATGGGTTATTTTTTTCTCTAATTTTGCTACTTTCTTGCAACTTTTGCAGAGGATTAAAGGTNAGCATTCTGATAATACAGATTTCAAGAGCCTCTTTAGGNTTAGGATGCACAGCAAATTTTGAATAAGCATTCATAGCAATCTCATAAAGTAGCTGACAGAATTCCTTATCAATAACTTCTGACATTTCTTTAATATTATCGTTAGTAGTTTCTGCCAAAACTTGTTCAATTGATATCTCATGTAATATAGAAATTATATTCTTTAAAATTTCATCGTATTCCGNAGATAATTCCTCAATTTTTGCAAGAGAATTAAATGCTCCTTTGCCATTNCCATCAATTATNTTTATTAATAATTCATATAATAAGGAATCATCGATGGTNCCNAGTANCTCTTTAATATCATTGCCTTCTAAAGTACCTGCACCATAAGCTATTGATTGATCNAGAAGAGTTAAAGCATCTCTTACTGAACCATTGGCGGTCTTTGAGATTAAATTAATGCTTTCATCATCATATTTAAGTTTTTCTTTTTCTAANATNCTCTTTAAGTGTTTGCATAACATTTCTTCACTTACAGTTTTTAGGTTTAGTTGCAAACATCTAGATTGAACTGTTTTTGGTATAGCCTCAGGTTTGGTAGTGGCAAAGATAAATAAAGCATGAGCTGGTGGCTCCTCAATTGTTTTTAATAACGCATTAAAACTCGATGAAGATAACATATGCACCTCATCTATTAGATAGACGTTATATCTACTTTTTGCNGGCTTATATTCTACGCCTTCAATTAATTCTCTCATCTTATCAACGCCAGTATTTGAAGCGGCATCAATTTCTAAAAAATCAACNCTTCTTCCTAATTTTATCTCTAAACAATTTGAACATTCATCACAAGGGNTGGATGATGGAATNTCTTGATTAGTACAGTTCATGCATTTAGCTAAGATTCTAGCAATAGTCGTTTTTCCNACCCCTCTTGTTCCTGAAAAAATAAATGCTTGATGAGTTTTGTTTTGATCAATNCTATTAATGAGAGCTTTTATAATATGATCTTGCCCAACAACTTCTTCAAAGTTTGTCGGCCTGTATTTTCTGGCTAATACCTCATATGACATAAAGCAAAATCATAACATGTCATTAGCAAAAACTGCTTCAATTTCTTTAAAAGTAAAACCTCGATTTTGTAGAAAGTTTTTTTTCTTCAATNTTGCTTTCATATCAGGTTCTGATTTATCTTTAAATTTCTTAGAAAGAGCTTTTTTGGCTGCAATATCCCAATCTTCNATATCATTTATAACTTCATCAGAAATTGAATTAGGTATACCTCTCAAGAGCAATTCATATGATATTTTTTTNGGTCCAAANCCTCTTCTTTTTCTTATTGAAACGTATGATTCACAAAACCTGTAATCATTTAAAAGATCATTTTTTAATAGTTGNTCTAGAACATTNTCAATTTCTNTAGTTAGCTCGAACTTTTTAANTAATTTATCTTTTAACTCTTTTNTAGAATGTTCTCTTCTAGAAATAAGATCTAGAGCCTTATTATAGATAGTGGATGATATTTGTGTAGNCATCAATCAAAAGGGATAACTCTTGATTTACCATTTCTTTTAATAATCCTTACTTTTTGATCTTTTTTGAAATCATATTTGCTAACTTCTTGAATAATTGAAACCAACTTACCTCGTTCAGTTTCNATCAAAAGTTCTACACCTTTTTTTTGAGATACATTTGCACCTATTTCAGCTCCTACAGCAGAGCCAATTAATGCACCAATTATTCCTGTAGCTGCTGGTGCTTTATTATTATCAGAGCCAAGGTCAGCTCCTACAACTGCTCCTGCTGCAGCACCTAATTCACGATCACCTTCAATGGTTACACTCGTGACATCNAGTATTTTTCCAAGAACAACGTACTGTTGAGCTTGGACATCGGATCGTGATACTACATTTGGTTCGTAGCTCATGTTAGTNCATGANAATATAAAGAATAATACAAAGAAGTTATAAGAATATTTGAGTTTCATAGTTTTTTCTCCAATGTGAAATNATTTAAAAGATCCTCTTTAATAATAAAATGTTTTTTATTTTTCATGTATCCGTTGATCAANTTTACTTCAAAAACAATGTCATTNTGTTTCGAATTTATTATCTCTAATCTGTCNCCAGTATTTAATCTTGTGAGATTTCTAGCATCAATTATTGAAAAAGAATCCCAATCAGAAAATCTTCTNGCTTGATAAGTATTGTATGCATCATTTGAAAAAAAGTATAAAACCTTACTGTTGGTTAAAGAAGAGCTGTTACTCCTGCTTTCTAATGCCCAAATCTGACCTGTGCTCACATTAATATGATCTTCATCAGAAAAAATATTTGTTGTAAAAAATGTAAATGAAATTAATAAAAAAAATTTTGTCATAACTGCTTAGACCATTTATTAAAAATAAAGTTCGAACTAAACATATTATATATAAACANTTACACTTGAAAAAAAAANTTTTNCCTATANTTAANTANNNGATNGAAATGCCATAAAGGGTTTCTGCAAATAACTTGTATGCATTTTAATGATACATACTAATTAGTCGCTTAAAAGGAGGACTATTATGATACTTAATTTTACTGACCCATTTTTTACAACTCGCGTACTGGGTTTTGAACCACTGTTTGACAGACTTCAAAGGCTTTCTGAGTCTAACGATCGTTCNTCGAGCTATCCACCCTACAATATAAGCAAAGATGGTAATCATTTTGCGATAGAGATTGCTGTTGCAGGTCTATCTAAAGATGATATCCAAGTAGAGCTAGCAGAAGGTGTATTGACAGTTAGCTATGATGGACCTCAAACAGAGGTAGTCAATGGAGAAAACAAAGTCGTATACCAAGGTATTGCTCAAAGAGCTTTTAAACAACAATTTACATTATCTGAAGATGTTTTTGTTCAAGGCGCTGAGTTAATAAATGGTTTGCTCACAATTAATCTTGAAAAAGTTATTCCTGACGAGAAAAAACCTAGAATGATTGAGATTAAATCTCCTAAAAGAATATCTAATAAATAAAGGATATTTCAGAAATGGGGTGCATAATGCACCCCAAATANTTTCTAAGTTAAACTACANATTATGAAATTANAAAAACTNCTGCTTTTGCTATTTATATCTGTAAATGTATTTGCAGTAACTATCGACACCGGCCATGCAAACGTATCTTTAATAAAGTATAAGCACACTGAGAATGGCAATGAATCGAACCTTATTGGTATCAAAATGGANATGCAATCAGGCTGGCATACATACTGGAAAAATCCAGGTGATTCAGGCGGGCCTATAAAGGTTAAATGGGTTCATGACGACAAGCTAGAGATAGGCGAAATTCTTTGGCCTCCTCCCGAACTTATTCCATATGAACCACTGATGACATATGGCTACAAAGACTTTGTCATATTCCCATTTGAAGTCATAAATAATGGTACTAACTCAAANATTTCAGCAACTATTGATTTTCTTATTTGCAGTGATATTTGTGTTCCTGAGATGGCAGTAATAAATACTTCAATTAATGACATTGATTATGATGTTCAGTTAAAAAATTGGTTNGACAAAGTACCAAGGCAAACTCTACCTGTCAAAGCATCAATAAATGATGGTTATATTGATATTAGATTTTCAAATAATGAATTATTAGATTCAGCAGTTTTTTTTGTAGATGATGAAAATGCTGTAGAACACGCAGCCGACCAAATTCTTATTAAAGAAGAAAATAATTGGTTACTTCGAGTGAAGAAAAATTCATTNAAAGAATCTATTAGTTTACTATCTGGTGTCATATCTATTAAAGGTGATAGCTATATTGTAAAAACAGAAATAGATGAATCGTCTTCTTCTTCATCATCTTCTGAAATTGGCTTTTTACAAGCAATTATTTTTGCATTCGTAGGTGGATTAATTTTAAATCTGATGCCTTGTGTTTTTCCAATAATTTCTCTCAAAGTTTTAAGTTTTGTTTCAATGAGCAATCAGTCAGAATCAAAAGTTAGAAATCATGCTCTATCTTTTTGCGCTGGNGTAATAATTTCATTTTTGATGATAGGTTTTGCAATGATATTGCTAAAACAAACTGGTGCTTTCCTTGGGTGGGGTTTTCAGCTTCAGTCTCCACTAATAGTTGGGATTCTTTGTATTTTAATGTTTGTAATTGGAGTTATTCTTCTNAGTGATATAAATATAGGATCNTCATTAACAAGATATGGTAGCGTTGGATCAAATAATAGTTTTTTTGGATCTTTCCTTACNGGTNTTCTTGCAGTAATAGTTGCATCTCCATGTACAGCACCATTTATGGGTGCTGCATTGGGATATGCACTTATCCAGCCATCTGGTATTACGCTTCCAGTTTTTGCTTCTCTAGGNATTGGATTTTCCTTGCCTTATTTTCTTTTATCTATTTCACCAAATTTAATTACTTATCTTCCAAAACCTGGAAATTGGATGATTNCTTTAAAAGANTTTTTTGCATTTCCTATGTTTGCGACAGCGCTCTGGTTGTTATGGGTGTTTAGCCTTCAAGCAGGTACAGATGCTCTTATAACTCTTTTGCTAACAATTCTTATTATTTCTTTATTNATTTGGATTCATCAAAAACTTACNTCTNCTTTTTTAAAAATNATTATGCTTANCACTATGGCTTTANTAGTCTTTTATCAATTAAGAAATATATCTTTGCAAGAATTGCCAATAAATAATGTAGACGTTGCTAAAAAAAATATGAATTTTGTCTCTTGGGAAANAAATATTGAAGAGAATTTTAAGAAAGATAACCAAGCATATTTAATTAATTTTACTGCTGCATGGTGTATTACCTGTCAGGCTAACGATAAAATTGCTATTTCTAGACCCTCTGTTAAGGAATATCTTCAACAAAATGATATTAAGTATATTGTTGCTGATTGGACTAACAAAGATAAAGAGATTCTTCTTGCACTCGAATCATATAATAGAAATGGAGTGCCTTTATATATTTTCTGGAAACCTGGAATGCAAGAATCAAAAATTTTACCTGCAATTTTGACAGAACAGATATTATTGGATAGTTTCAACAATTCCTAAATAATAATATAATCCACGTACANTATCTTTTAATAGGGAAAAAGCATGTTTGGAACACCATTTGAGTTATTTGGGACGGTTCATTTGATTACCATAGCTGTAATAATTTTTATTTCTGTGGTTTTACCAAAGATTTATAAGCATAAGTCTCAAGAACAAATATCTTTGATGAAAAAAATTATAGCTGGTGTCATTGCAGCTCACGTAATTATTTCGCCTTATAAAGATTTGTACTTATTAGCAAATCCTTATGATTGGAGAGAAACAATCCCCCTTCATATGTGTGATTTGTCTGAGATTTTTTTAATTTGGTTTTTGCTAGGCGGTCCTAAGATATTATATTTATGTGCATTCTTTTGGGGTCTAGGTGGAGCTACAATGGCAATCCTTACGCCCGATATAAGCCATCATGATTTAGACTACATATTCTTTATGGTTGGTCATGGNATGATTATAGTTGGAATTATGTNCGCTACTGTTACATTAGGTAACAGGCCATATGCAAAAGATATACTAACTGTTTCACTAATAACAGCCTTAGTTCTTTTGCCAATTGTTTATGTTATTAATCTATTATTAGGTGAACCGGCTAACTTTTGGTACCTTATTGCAAAACCTGATGGAGCTTCGTTAATGGATGTTTTTCCTGAGCCCCCTTATCATCTTTTAGTAACAACACCAATTGCGATAGCTGTTTTTTACTTGATTTATCTNCCTTATTTTATAAAAGATAAAATGGTCAAATAAAACTTAATTTTGATTTCAAAGTCTAAATCGCCTTAAAATACATTTAANAGGGAATATTTTATGCAAGATTTTATAGATTTATTATCAGAGGTGTGGTCAACAGGATTCCTAGGGATCGATCTTGGTTCTATTATTTCATCTTTAATTGTAGTTTTAATAGCCTTTCTGTTNAGAGGTTTTATTATCTCGGTTATCCTAAATGCATTAGGTAAGCTTGCAGAAAGTACCGAATCAAATATAGATGATGAGATTCTAAATGCTCTTAGAAAGCCTATTGGTCTAATACCAGTAACTATAGCCCTTTACATATGCACCTTGATACTTCCTTTGTCAGGCCTTATTGGAGATATAGCAACAAATATCGTGAAAGCCTTTGTTATTTTTACAATTTTTAGTGCTCTTGCAAATGCAGTAAAGCCTATTTTTGAAGCCTTATCTACAAGCTCATGGTTAACGGCATCGATGCAAATGTGGCTTGAGAGAGCTTCAAAATTTATAGTTTGGGTTATTGGTATAGCAATTATTTTAGATATATTTGGAATCCAAATTGGTCCNCTTGTTGCTGGCCTNGGACTTTTTTCAGTAGCAGTTGCTCTTGGCGCACAAGACTTTTTCAAAAATTTAATCTCAGGAATACTTATTATTGGTGAGCATAGATTTCAACCTGGTGACAGAATTGAAGTAAGTGGACAGCTACATGGTATTGTTGAAAGCATNGGTTTCAGATCAACAGTAATTAGAACATTTGATACAGCACCAATGGTAATTCCAAATAAAGATCTTTCNGATGTAAAAGTTATCAACCATGGTGAAATGATTAATAGACGACTTAACTGGAAGATTAATCTTATCTATTCTACTTCTGTTGAACAACTTGAATCGATAAGAAATGGAATAAAAGATTACATTATAAAGTCTGATGATTTTGTTACTGATGGAGACTTAGATCCTGTTGTAAGGGTTATTGAACTTGGTGGAAGCTCTATCGATCTTATGATTGTTGCTTATGCCGATCCAATGGGGTTTGCTGCTTTCAATGAAGTAAAAGAAAGTCTTATATTTAATATTATGAAGATTGTAAAAGATAATGGGTCTGAGTTTGCTTATCCGTCNACTTCTTTATATGTTGAATCAATGCCTAAATAATTAGGTGCCAGATGAATGATCAATATCTTTTATCACTGACGTTAATTACCCTTCTAGGTTTATTTATATGGGGTAAGGTGCGATATGATGCTTTGGCTGCGGGAGCATTATTTATTTTAGTANTCTTGGGAATTATTCCAGCTAGTGACGCATTTGAAGGTTTTGCGCATCCTGCAGTTATTACAGTAGCACTTGTTCTTATTATTAGCCAAGGTTTATCAAATTCAGGNATAGCCGGTCTTGTTGGTAAATTAATTGGTGGCAGACAGTTCACTGAAATTCANTTTATGATTTATTTATTATTTATTGCTGCAATTCTTTCTTCATTTATAAATAATATNGGTGCATTGGCAATCCTCTTACCNATAACTCTNAATATTTGTCAAAAGATGGAATGGCATCCATCAAAGTTTTTAATGCCTTTGGCTTTTGCATGCATTCTAGGAGGGATGAATACAGCAATAGGAACTCCTCCAAATATTATTATTTCAGAATATAAAGCATCTATAACTGATACTGGTTTCAACTTTTTTGATTTTTCCTATGTTGGTCTGGTAATTACAGTAATTTGTATCTTTTTTATTGTTTTTGTTGGAAATAAATTAATATTTTTAAGAAAAGAAATTCCNTCTGGTGAGCATCTTATTAATCTTAAGGGATATTTGTTTGAAGTTCTTGTGAACGAAGATAGTTCATCTATTGGAATGACGTTGTACGCATTCAAGAAACAAGCTGGTGATGATACGGAGATCATAGGAATCGTATCTGATAGNGGATCTGTAAAAAAAGTTCAAAATAATATGAGAATCAANGCTGGACAAATACTAGTCATAAAAACTCCTCCAGATGATATTGGAAATATTCTTGATATTTTTGATTTTTCAATTCCGAAAGAGCTTCATTCTTTTGATGAAGATGACCTTGAAGAAATAGANGTNATGATTACTCCAGGATCAAGATTAATCGGAAGAAAATATGAATTCTTTTTAAAATTGGCTTTTGAAGAATTAAACCTTTTAGGACTATGGAGAAAAGGATCTAAGTATAGAACAAGACTGACCAGAGAAACTTTTAGAGCTGGTGATGTTTTGCTTCTTGGAGTAAGAGACCTTGCTGAAGAAGACGTATCAAACAAAATTAAACATCTTGGTTTNATGCCATTAAGGCAAAGAGAGCTTCAGACTATACCAAGTAGAAGTAGGCTTTTAAAAGGTTTAGTCTTTTTCTTNTTTTCAATTTTCTTAGTATCATTTAACTATTTGAGTGCCGCACCTGCTTTTTTATTGTGTGTTCTTGCCTTTGCAAGAATCAGAATAATTGATGGTGATTTTTATAGAAAAATTGATTGGCCAATTATCGTTATGTTGGCGGCAATGATACCAATAGGAACAGCTCTTCAAACAACCGGGGTCAGTAGTCTAATAGCTTTATCAATTTCTGAATATGCTTCCAATTTAAGCTTATTCTGGATACTGCTTATAATTTTAATNGTGACGATGGCTACTACAGACATAATAAATAATGCAGCAACTGCAGTAATTATGGCCCCAATTTCGACTGGAATTGCTCTTGAACTTGGATATTCCATAGAACCTTTTTTAATGGTTGTAGCAGTAGGAGCAAGTTGTGCATTCCTGACTCCCATTGGTCATCAATGCAACACAGTAGTTATGGGTCCAGGTAACTATAAGTTTACTGATTATTGGCGGATGGGTTTGCCTTTAGATATTTTAATTATAATAGCCTCAATACCTATGATACTTTTTGTTTGGACTTAATGGACGACAGATATAAAAGATTGAACTCTCAAACAGGTAAGCCATTTCANCCGGGTTTTCAAGATACAAGTGGAAGATTCTTTTTAAGATATCTTGATAAACAAGGTAATGATGGTTATTACTTAGAAGAATGGAAAAAAGATAAATCTAGCTTTCTAGAAAAACTTAAAGAAATAAAAGCTAAGAACGACTAAGTTCCGCTATTGCATCTATAAATTCTTCATATTTGGTATAAAAAATTTTTGATTCTCCCTCTTCACTTGTAAAAGGACTAACAATATCAGTACCTGATTCAACAGCACCAGATTCAAGCAAGGTTCTGCCTATATTGATAGCATTTTCAATTCCAGCCCATCTCAGGTATTTCATGATTCCCCATTTTTGGGTTGAACCAAAATCTTGTTGATCGTACTTAGTAATTCGTGTGACTATTACATCGTTCTTTCTATCGACAAATGTAAATTGACCAAATTTTCCACTAGTATTAAAAATTTTTGATTCTTCATCATATTTAGATACCCACCAATGCAATGAATAACCAGGTCTTTTTATTCTATCACCAATATTCAAATCCCAGACAAGTTGAAAGGTTTCNTCAATATAGTCTTTTGAAAGAAGCTGGACACCNTTCCAGTTACCATTTCTTGCAAATAATAAACCTATTTTAGAGTAGTCTCTTGCTGACATGTCTACACAACAATATGTAAGTACATTCCCATTTTCATCCTTCCATAATTTGAAGTCTTTAACTCCAATCGGCTCCAATATTCTTTCGTTCAGTAAAATGTCTGCTTTTTTTCCAGTTGCAACCAAAAGGATGTCACCAAGCAACATTGAATTAACATTATTGTACTCAAACACTAGGCCTGTAGATTTTTCAACACCAACACTTTTTGCATATTTTAGGTGATCTGACTGAAAAAACATTTTCTCATGTTCATCTTCTGGAAAATCTAAACCACTCGACATATTTAAAAGATCTCTAATTGTAATTTTTGATCTTTCGTCATCAAAATATTTTAGATATTGTGATACTTCATCATCAAGGCTTCCTATTTCTCCCCTATCAATAGAAATTCCTATTAGTGCAGCATAGTAACTTTTAGCCATTGACCATGATGTACCGTGAGAATCTTTNCCATATCCTTCAGCATATTGTTCAGAAATTATCTTTCCGTTTTTAATAACAACTACGGCCTGTGTAGCATCATCTAAAAAAGCTAAATCAATTAGTGCATCTACTTTATCTGAACTTACCTGTTGTTCTTCAGGTGATGTGATCTCCCATGTATCATTTGGAAAATAAATTGCAAAAAGGTTAGATGATAAAAAAAGTGAGACTAATAAAAAATTTATTTTTAAAAAATGCATCTGAATATCCTAATATTGAAAATNTGTGTTTAATATATCTTTATATTTAATTTAATTCCAACAAAAAATATACTAATTAANATAAATTCTATTGATATTATATTATAAATAAATAAAATATTAACTNTAAGGAGCCTTATATGAAAAATATTTTAATTATACCTATATTACTTTTACTTCAAATTGAACTTTTTGGTGCAAGTCATACAGTAAAAATGCTNAATCAAGGAGCTGGTGGCGTTATGATATTCGAGCCAGCTGTTCTAAAAATCAATGTTGGAGATTCTGTTACTTTTGAATCAACAGATGCTGCGCATAACTCTGCATCTTTACCGGGAATGATACCTTCAAATGCAGTTCCATGGAATGGACAGCTTAGTAGAGACATCACCGTAACTTTTACTGAGTCAGGAGTTTATGCCTATCAGTGCACTCCTCATTCAATGATGGCGATGGTTGGTGTAATACANGTTGGAAATGATAATAATAATTTAGATAACATCAAAGCTAAAGCTAAAACAATACAATCTTCTTTTGTTATGAACAAAAATAGACTTGATGAATATCTTTCTCAGCTATAGTTTAAGAAAACATTTAAAAAATTACTGCTTGCCCATTATTTTTGTGTAAAATTACGAATCAAATGGGCGAGTAACTCAGTTGGTTAGAGTGTCTGCTCGACACGCAGGAAGTCGGGAGTTCGAATCTCTCCTCGCCCACCACTAATGTGCCTTCATNGACATAATATATTTTTGTGTTTCCTCCAAAATAACAATATCTTCATCATTTAATGCTTTATNTTTTAACTTNTCTATTTCAATCAGAGATTTATCTATAGAGCCCCATTTTCCTTCTGTATTAATCCTTTCCTCCAATAATTCATTAAATCTTTTTTTTATGTCATCAGGGATGTCAAATTTATACTTTGTACAAATTATTCTTTCAGCAAGCAATCTGAATCTTTCATCTTCAAAGTTTCTTGAGATTTTAATCATATGCTCAACATCTCTAGCAAGATGAAATTCTTGCATTAAATCTTTATCTTTATATGATGGAAAACCACCAGAATATATTGTTCCTTCAACATAACTAGGTTCTGGAAAATTCATTATTCTATCCTCCATAGCTTGAGATACTCTAGTTTGAAAATCTTTATTTGCGCGAACAATATCTGCTCGCCTTTGAAGNTCTATGTGATCAATATCAAAATGATCTTTCCTCTTCAAAAGATTACTTGAGCATATAGGAATAGTTTTATTTATCTTATATTTTTTTAATGGTANATCTCTTCCTCCTGACTGAATCATTTTATTTATTTCAGAAAAATCAAGCTGNAGTATCTCCTCAGGATCAAAACTTAGGTCATAAAAACATATTTCATTAGGTCTTGAATNATCAGCTCCACAAATAACTACAGGATATTTAAATTCATGTCTTCTATATACCTCTCCTAGAGCAAGAAATTCATCTGAATATAATAGATTTTTGANNCCATCTTTAGAGGATATTTTTAAAAATGATTCAAATACTTCAGGAANTTNTTCTTTTATTACATTGCATAAACCTATCATAAAATGACAATCAGATATTGCATCATGAGCATCACGCACATCAATGCCATGTTGATGGGCTAAATGTTCAAGTTTTATGCTTATTGTTGGTCCTTCTTCAAATAAAGGAATTTTGATTTCGTCTGAAAAAAAAGAAGCAATGTTGTGNATCATTAACATCAAATCTAGTCGACCATTTTTATTAGTGTTAGTAACGTATGGTTCAAGTAGATTGCTCCAAAATTGTCTCCTTATTAACTCTTCGTCAAAAGCATGACCATTATATGTAATAAATATTGAGGGAATNTCTTTGCACCATTCTTTCCATTGAAGTTGAATATCTTTCATCATTTGATAATGAGAAACATTAGATTTAAATGAATTAATCTTTCTGTTTGTAAGCATTGCTTTCGGTTGAGGAATGACCCACGGTAAGGGAGCACTGCCTATATTTTGTTGATCAATTATATTGAGGTTGATATCAGTTAATATTGAGCCACATTGAATAATTTGACTAAAATCTTTATGTATACCTGTTGTTTCAGTATCATAAAATATTAAATTATTGATNAAATTATTCAGCGATNTATTTTCCTAATTCATGCCTAGCAACTGCTCTTCTGTGAACTTCATCAGGTCCATCTGCAAGTCTAAGTGTTCTCATATGAGCATACATTGAAGCAAGAGGTGTGAGTTGTGATACGCCNTCTCCTCCATGTATTTGAATTGCTCTATCGATAATTTTTAAAGCAACATTTGGAGCAAACACTTTGATTTGAGCAATTTCACTNGCAGCAACTTTGTTACCAACGGTATCCATTTTTACTGCAGCATCTAATGTTAGAAATCTAGCAGCATTTAATTCGATTCTTGATTCAGCAATATAATCATAATTTGCTCCTAAATTAGCTAAATTTTTCCCAAATGCTACTTTNCTAGGATCTATTCCTCTTCGGCACATTAGTTCTAGTGCCACTTCAGCTGANCCAATTGCTCTCATACAATGATGAATTCGACCTGGCCCTAATCTACCCTGAGCAATCTCAAAACCTCTGCCTTCTCCAAGTAAAAGATTTTCTTTTGGGACTCNCACATTAGTAAATTTCATATGAGCATGACCATGAGGAGCATCATCATATCCAAAAACATGCATCATCTTTTTTATCTCTACGCCTTCAGTTTCCATTGGAACAAGTATCATAGAATGTCTTTGGTGTTTGGGATTATCAGGATTAGTTACACACATAAAGATAATAATTTTACATCTTGGATCTCCAGCACCTGAAGTCCACCATTTTTCACCATTAATAACATANTCATCTCCNTCTAGTACTGCAGTTGCTTGCATATTAGTAGCATCTGAGGATGCTGTTCCAGGCTCTGTCATTCCAAATGCTGATCGTATCTGACCATCAAGAAGTGGTTGTAGCCATTCTTGTTGATGATTTTCATTTCCATATCGAGCTATTACTTCCATGTTGCCAGTATCAGGTGCACTGCAATTCATAGCTTCAGATGCGATATGACATTTACCCATTTCTTCAGCTAAATGTGCATACTCATAATTACTTAATCCAGCTCCAAATTCGCTTTCGGGTAAGAATAGATTCCATAGACCAATTGANTTAGCTTTTTCTTTTAGCTCATCAATTACTTTAGGGTAGCTGTTCCATCTATCTTCTCCGACATTTATCTGTTNATGAAATAAATGTTCTTTTGGTTTAACTTCTTCACTAATAAATGATTTTACTCGNTCAACAAGTGAAATTGCTTCAGGTCTTAATTCAGGCATCATGTGCTTTANTCTCCCGTTATACAAAAAATTTTGTTACTATTATAAATAGCGTGAATAGTATATGTACTACTTTTACTTATAATAGCTTTATGTNTAGTACAAATCTATATTAAAAATAATATATATACATTTATTCGTAGAGGAAATAATTGGGGATATAAAAAATGAAAATNAGCTCTTTTGATCTTAATCTTTTTGTAATATTGAATGCTATTTATACAGAGGGCAGTCTAACTAAAGCTGCTGAAGTTGTCGGTATCACACAGCCAGCTGTAAGTAATGCACTATCAAGACTTAGAGAAAAGTTTAATGATGATTTATTTGTCAGAACCGGGTCAGGGATGGTTCCAACGCAAAAAACTGANAATATGATTACAGATATTCAAAACGCTCTTACTTTAATACAACAAAGCGTAAATGAGCCAGATACTTTTGATGCTAGTACATCAAAAAGAAATTTTAAACTGTGTCTTGGAGATGTGTCAGAAGGAAGAGTTTTACCTTTTTTAATGAAGGAAATTTATAATGATGCTCAAAACATATCTGTGGGAAGTTTTGCATATCAAAGAAGTGATCAAGTTCATGCNCTTTCCACCAACAATTTAGATTTTGTAGTTGACCCTATAATTCCCAGATCAGATGAGATTAATTCTTTAAAAGTTTTTGAAGACGATTATGTTGTNATGTATAGAGATGATCATGAATTAGCAAAAAATAAAAATATCACAGTGGATGATATTCTTGATCAAAAGCATCTTCATGTTTCTAACAGAAAAAGAGGATTGCATCTTATNGATACTGAATTAGAAAAAATTGGTTACAGAAGAAAAGTNGCACTTCGGTGTCAACATTTTTTAATTGCTCCAACAATTATTCAATCAACTGACTTGGTTTTAATGGGAACCAGAAGTTTTGCTAACAGAAATAATCTCACATACGCAGAGATACCAATAGATATTCCATCTATGGAGTACTTTTTAATATGGCACAAAAGTGATGAAGGTGATGGTGGACATATTTGGATGAAAGATCTAATTATTAGAGCTTTCAAACACGCGCAAAGATAAACTAGCTAAGGTTATGGCTTGAAGTTTTTACAATTCCACCATCTGATGTAATTGTTTCGCCAACTGTGTATGCACCTGCCCTTGAAGATAAAAATATTGCTAGACCGGCAATATCCTCAGGAGTACCTACTCTGTTTCTCGGATTTCTTTTTGCTATTTCAGAATAATCATGATTAACCGCCGCTCCAAGCATATTGCTAGGATATGGTCCAGGAGCAATAGCATTNACTAAAATATNTTCTTTTACTAGTTTTGATGCCAAAACTCTCGTTAGGTGATGAACTGCTGCTTTTGACGCTCCGTAAGGATAAGTTTCCATTGAAGGAACATTTAATCCATCTATAGAACCAATATTTATTACTCTTGAAGGGTCTTCATTTGAGGCATTTACAGAAAGTAAATTCTTAAACTTTTGAGTNAAGAAAAAAATTGATTTAACNTTCAGGTCCATAACTTTGTCCCAACCCTTTTCAGAAAAACTCTCTAAAGGTTCTCCCCAAGCAGCGCCTGCATTATTGACTAGAAAATCAATTGCATCTTCTTTNTTATCAATGGCTTCAAAAAATTCATTAATGCCCTCAACTGAACTAAGATCACAAGGTACTGGGATACATTCAGTCTGATATTTATCAGATAACTCGTTTGCTTTATCAATCAAAGCCGGTGCCTTGCGAGCAGAAATATATACCTTAACACCATTTGCAAGATAGCCTGCGGTGATCATTTCACCAATTCCTCTTGAGCCACCTGTTACAACAGCAACTTTACCTTTAATACTAAATAAATTCTCAATTTTCATAATTTGTACCTTTGATTTNATCGATGATTATAATGTATTGTTATACATCAAACATAATATATTTTGTTTATAACTAGGGTAAAATAATCTATGGAATTTTTGTTAAATTTCTNACTTTTAGTCGTATCTATTGCNGTACTTATATGGGGTGCAGATAAATTTGTTGATAATTCATCAATAATTGCAAAAAATATTGGTGTTAGCGAATTAACTATCGGTCTTACTGTAGTTGCGTTAGGTACGTCAGCTCCTGAAATTTTTGTTGGNATTTCTTCAATAATTAATCAAAGCGAAGCAATTGCAATCGGAACGGTGGTTGGATCAAATATATCAAATATTGCCTTGATATTTGGTGTTTCATGTATTGGAATTTCTATGAAATCACATAAAACACCATTCGTTCAGTTTATCCCGTTTGTATTATCAGCATTATTTTTAGGTTTTGCTCTTTTAGATCTAGTCATAAGCCCCTTGGAAAGTTTTTTGTTATTGTTTGTATTTTTTTATTTTCTATATGTAATTTATAAAAATAAAAATAATAAAACATCTCATCAAGAACCAACTGAAACTAATATTAGCTTCATAATTGTTATGCTTTTAATCGGACTAATTTCTTTAGTAGTTGGATCAAATTATGCAGTTATTTATGCTGAAAAAATTGCTAATCTTTTAGAAATCTCCGAACTAGTAATTGGATTAACAATTGTTGCTATAGGGACAAGTTTGCCAGAGCTGGCAGCTACAATTAGCGCTATTGTAAAAAAGAAAACAGATATGGTTGTTGGCAATGTAATTGGNTCAAATGTTCTTAACATCACTTTGGTAATTCCAATAATCGGTATATTTTCAAATATAAAAATAGATTCAATACTGTTGGAAAGAGATTACTTAATTATGATTATTTTGACTCTTATATTTGTATTGATTGCATTAGTATATTCTGCAAAAAATATATCAATTGTTTTTATAAGAGTACTTGGGTTAATTTTAGTATGCGCTTATTTTGGGTATATTTTTAGCTTAAGTAATTTAATTTAATCTTTTTTGAAAATATAAAAGCAAAATTCCAATGATAAAAGCTATGANTTCAAAAACGAAGTAAGTGTTATAGAAGCTTGGTGTTGATGGTAANAATGAAAAAAGAATTCTTCCAATAGCAATTGAGCCTACAAGAAATGTTATAAATTTTATTGAGAAAATACCAATATCATTCTTAAATATACCGATGAGGCACAATACTCCAATAGACANATTTAAACCGCCATATAATCCTGCAATTTCAGAATATCCAATTTCTGAACTTACTGATAATCCTATGGCATCCATGAAACTTGGCCACCCTAACTCTAATGCACCAGCAACAGGGTCTAATATTGCCCATCCTCCAATAANTACATATGTAAAAGACATAAATAACAAAAATATTCTAATTAACCAGATCAACTTATATTCTCCGCTTTTTTACAATAGAATTGATTTATATATTTTAAAAATAACATGATAAAGAGTTTAATCAAATATTACGGTATTTCATACTTTTTTTTTATTCAGCATGAATATTAACAGCAATATAATNCTAGAAGAGATTGATANATTAGAATCACCACTGCCAACTCCTTACGATGGACGAGTATATAGCTCTGATGATTTAAATAACTTCATAAATGAATCAATTGAGATAGACAAGCAACCNATACTGATATTTGGAGCAAATTGGTGTCCTGATTGTAGAATATTNTCAGGGACTATAAATATTCCAAAAATTAAATCTTTTATAGAGCAAAAATTCAGTATTATGTATATTGATGTTAAGAGATATGAAATTAATATGGAGCTTATGGAGGAATATGGCATTCCATCTGCCGAAGGCATTCCAAGAATATTAGTATTTGATAAACAAAAAAATCTTCTTAATCAACAAAATACTTCAGAGTGGCGANCTGCTAGANAAAGATCTAGTCAAGAAATTTTTAATTTCTTTCAAGATATTGCAGTAGATTAAATATTAATTTAATTGAATTGTTCCTCAACGCTAGCAAACATCAAATAAAATACTCCACCAAAAATAAGTATTCCTGAGCAGATATAAAAAATTACCCCCCAAGAATTTGTCATTTCTAAAACAAATCCAGCAACTATTGGACTTAGAATTGCTGCAACCATTCCAATGCTTCCAGATATGCCTACTAAAGAACCAGTATATTTGGCTCCAAGATCTGCGTGATTGACTCCAAAACCGCCAGCACATATTCCAGAACAAATATTTATNAGACAAAGTAAAATNACAACATTTAAAAGAGAGTCTTCAAAAGAGATAAAATACAGCAAAACTGCAGAGCCAAAAAAACCTATCGAGTTTAGGGTTTTTCTTACATTTAATATTTTAAAGCCTTTTTGAATTAACGCATCAGCTAGATATCCTCCTAATATTAATGAAAACATTGCTACAAGACATGGAATCACAATAGAGTAAATAAATATATTAGAGCCTAAATCTATTCCCATTCCGCCCTGTTCTAATGGCGCATTTACGTATTTAGGTAAATATGAAAGAAAAGTATAAAGCGACCAGTTATTACAAAATGTTNCAACAGCAATAGCCATAAATGGTGCATTTCTTATAAGTNTNAATAAGGGTATTGACGATGCAGTATCTTTTGCNGGTGCCTCAGACTGAATTAATCTTAATTCATCANTTGATAACTTTTTATTATCTTCTGGAAAAGAAGTTACACTTTTATTCCAGAAGAAATACCAAAAAATGCCCAAAAAACCAAAAATATAAAATACCCATTCCCACGAATATCTAGATATTATAAGAGCTGCTAATGCATAACCAAATAATGTTCCAGCTGCTATACCACTATTAGTAAATCCCACAGCTCGAGTTCTTTCTTTAAAGGGAATCCATCTAGCATAAATTGCATGCCAAGATGGAAATGTTACGCCCTCTCCAAGTCCCATTANAATTCTTATGAANATTAGCCACCATAAACCTTGATATGCAAAAAACGGTGTAATGACTGTAAAAAATGACCATATAAGAAGTCCGTATCCAAGTACTTTTTTCCCACCATATTTATCAGCTAAATANCCACCAATTATCATAGTAATCATATAACCGAAATAAAATGACCCTAAAATTATTCCAACTTGAGATTCAGACCAACCAAATTGTTCTTGCATAGGGATAATTGCTACCGAAATATTTACTCTATCTATNTAACATATTAGAACAGCTAAAAATGATAGAAANACTACTTTAAATCTATATGGATTTATCATTCTGGTGTAAATTTTATTGGCATTTCCTGAATTGCATGAACAAAATTATTTGGAGCAACTTTCCAGCTCCCGCTCATTTCAAAATCTTTAAATCTTGTAAGGAATTGAGAATAAAATTCTTTTAGTTGCATTAAGGCAACTGGCTTGCCTAAACAAGTATGTCTTCCTATTCCAAATGCTAAGTGTTTATCAGCATTATCTCTTTGAATATTGAACTGATCAGGATTCATAAAAATATCTGGATCTCTATTTGCTGCACCNTACCANAGAGAAATCTTCTCATGAGGTCCAATTTTTTGTCCCCCAATTTCTGTTTCAATGAGAGATGTTCTTCGCATATGGATTACAGGTGAGATACATCTTATGGTTTCGTTAATAAAATTAGGTAAAAGTGAAGAATCTTGCATCAATAANTCTTTTTGTTTTGGNTTTTCATGCAAAAGTTTAACCCCTCCACTCATTGTATTCCTCGTAGTATCATTGCCTGCAAAAATTATTAATAACCAAGAGCCATCTAAAAATTCATCTGTTAATTTTTCTCCTTTTATTTCTGCATTTGCAATTGCGCTAAGAAGGTCATCAGAGGGATTTTTTCTTTTTTCTTTTAAAATAAATCTTCCATAATCAAACATTTCATCTACCATAGAATTGAACATTTCTATCATNGCTGGATCAGGAGTTGACTCGCTNTTACCTTCATTTTGTTCTTTTATCATTTCATAAGTGAAATATTGAGCAAGCTCTAAAAATTCCATCCACGAAACCAATTTTTGTCTATCTGATTCNGGNATGCCTAATATTTCAGACAATGTAAAAATTGGTAATTGTTGAGAAACCATATGAACAAGATTACATTCACCANTTGGCGCAATTGCGTCTAATAGTTCTGTAACTTTAGTGGACACTTTTTTTTTGAAGTTCTTCTACATGGCCTGGTTTGAAAAAAGGCATATGTTCTTTTCTCAATCCTAGATGCATTTCGCCATCGAGATTAAGCATATGATCAATAGTTGATTTAAATAATTTTGGGTGTCTATTCTCCTCATTACCCAATGTTAAAAGGTTACCAGAGGAATACTGAGATGAAAAAATCTTCGGATTCATGGAAACAAACTTTATGTCTTCATATTTTGTTAAAACCCAATACCCAGGCTCAGGATCAGTTGGAAGAGGCTTATGAAAATAAATAGGCGCTCTTTCTCTAAGTTCTTTATAAAATTCGAAAGGATGGCCCTTTGTAAATAATTCTAGATCATTTAAAGATTTATCAGATTGATAATTGAATTTATATTTNTGGATTGGATCATTAATTTTATGATTTGTTATTTCATCAGAAAGAACGTAACCATCTGAACTATTATTCNCCACCACCTCCGGCGCCTCCATCTCCGCCACCCATAACTGTTGCCTGCCCTGGATCACCCTGATAATGGGTTAATGATATTGATGAGAGGAAATGAGTTCCATTTCCCAATGATGATGTTATCTCTTTTAAGTTGATTTTTTCTCTTAACTCATCATATGGAGAAACTGTACCATTGTCTTTATTTACAATAAGAGAGTCTTTNTTTGAAATTAACACCACGTTTTCAGAAATAATAATTAAATAATATGATNTAAANATTGGTTTATTAAATTTACTTTTAAACAATATTTTTCCTGTTTCTAAACATAATTTAGTTATTTCTTTCGATGAAGACATAAAATATGCCTCATCATTTAATATGTGAGGAAAGAACGGATGTCCAATAGCATATAGATCTTTAGCAAGATGAGACCATAATAATTTGCCTGATTTTTCTCTAACACAATGTATCATTCCTTTGCCAGTCCACTTACTTGAAAATATTAGGATGTATTCTTTATATTGACTGATAACTGATGGAGTGAATTTATCTCCAATATTGACAACCCATTTTGCTTTATTTTCTGTTAAGTCATATTTGGCTACAGATCCTTTTTTGCCAAATATTGCAACTTTGTTCATTGTCACCCCTCAACTACGACAATGTTCCTAACAACAACTTCCTTGACATCATCCCCCATAATTTTTAGAGCTTTTTGGTAGTCTTCGTTATCATAATAGCTAAGAGCTTTTTCAATAGAATCAAATTCAAGAACAGCACTAAACACCATTTCGTCGCCTTCTAACACCTTTTTAACTGGTCCTCCAATTATCAATTTATAGTCACCCCTTTCGACAAGTGGAGCAGTCGCTTCAAAATATTCATTAAACAATTTTTCATTGTGAATACCACTTACTTGAGATATCCAATAACCTTTATTCATAGAATTTCCCCCAGATATATTAATCAAATAGATTATCAAGAAACATTGACATAAACAATGTTAATGACAATTTGTAATGATTGATTTGGTAGGGATGGAGGGAGTCGAACCCCCACGCCTTGCGGCACTTGGTTCTAAGCCAAGCGTGTCTACCAGTTCCACCACATCCCCGAATGTTGCATTATATATAGTTCTTGTATTTAAGTGGAGAAATTCTTAATTAAAGATCATATGAGATTTGATTTCTTCTCTTTTTTTGGACAACATAAAGAGCTAAATAAAGCAAAATTCCTATGCCTAATGTTATAAGAGCATAATTGGTAATACCATCAAATAANAAACTAATAATTCTAGCGATAAGCATACAGCCCCATATGTANAGGAGCACACTTCCAATTTGAACCTTCGANGAGGAGTAAACAAACCGAATAGTTAAATAGCCACATGCAACAAAGAAACCNGCATATGTTCTGATCATTGTTGCTAATGCAACTGAACTAGCATCAACCTTNANTGGCAAAAATATATTATTAATATCTGGAGATAAAATAGTCAAACAACCTGTTATAACCATTAAAGCTCCTAAAAGAACCAGAATTGCTTTTGATATAAATGAAATCATAAAATCCCTAACATATACAAGGCGAGCACAAATGAAAGCACNCCAAGACCCATCCATATGTACATCTCTTTATAATTGTTAAATTTATACGAATTAATTGCAAGAAAACAACAAAATATTGGAGCAACAACTAAAACACCATAGCCTATTAAAATTGCAAGTGGTATGAATGCAAGNAATAAAAATACCTGCAAAAAGAGCCTATTCATACCATTATGAGACTATTATTTGTAATTTTTGTCAATTTTCTATTTTTTCAGGCTGTTGATTTATTTGAATATTNGTAAGTTCTGTTTGAATTTCTAACATTGTCTGATTGAGCTGAGCTCTATAATTATTTAGAGCTTGCATTGAATCATCAAGCAGCATAAGTTGTGTATTTATTGAATTCATTTCTGATCTAATAGACACNTTGTCAGGCAAAGACGCTGAAATATCAGAAATTTTAGTTATATTTTCTCTAATTATCTTTTTAGATTCTAAAATTTTNTTATTATTTTCAACTAATTCTTTTTCCANGTTTTCAATAACATTATTTATATCATCTATTTGTTTTGTAATTTTTTGAATATTAACTTTGTTTCTTTTGTTGCTTAAATCCCAAAGTTTCCTGATCTCTTTATCATGTAACTGAATTGAGGATGTAATNTCTGTCATAGAATCATTNTTCGTTTCATCAAACATGNTAATTTGTTCTTCAATCAAAGATAATCTCTCGTCAACTAATGTCATAGAGGATTTATTTTGGTCANCTGCAAATTTTTGCCACACACCAAGAAGCAAAATACTCATAAATGCTAAAACATAAATTAAACCAATAAATAAGCCTCCTCTNTCAGATTTGCTTAAGTATTTTGGTGCTTTTTTTTCAATTTTTATTTTATCACTCATTGATCATTAAAATTAAGCTACATTTAGCATATAATANTTATTTATTTTACCTTAACTATAGACTTAAAATGAATTTAGATTTTTCNGATGATCAAAAACTACTNAAAGAAGAAGCAAGAAAATTTCTTGAAAAAGAAGGCTCTCTCTCAAGAAATAGATCTGTTCTTGAAACANATAATTTGGTTGATCTCGATCTATGGAAGAAAATTGTCGAACTTGGATGGACAGGAATAAGAATACCAGAAGAATATAANGGTCTTGGTTTAGGGCATCTTGAGCTTTGTGTAATTGCTGAGGANTTAGGAAGATATTTAGCGCCTGTACCTTTTTCATCATCGGTATATTTGTTTACTGAAGCAATAATCAATTATGCAAGTGATGAAATTAAAAAAGATATTCTTCCAAAACTTATATCAGGTGAAGTTATAGGCACGCTTGCTGTAACTGAAGCTTTAAGTGCACCAACAGAGAAAAATATTTCCGTTAGTTCAANTNATATGAAAATCAATGGTATCAAAATTGCNGTACCAGATGCAGGNATTGCAACTCATGCAATTGTTGTTGCCAAATCCTCTAATGGTATATCACTTCAATTAGTAGATTTATCTCAAGATAGCGTAAAAGTTGAGCATCAAGAAAATATTGATGAAAGCAGAGGTCATTTTTCAATTACCCTNAATAATGCTGATTCTTTATTGATAGGAGATGATACAAATGGTTGGGAATTATATGAATTTCTGATAAATCAAGCTGCAGTTTTATTTAGTTATGAACAGATAGGTGGATCGCAGGCTGCATTAGATATGGCCGTTAATTATTCAAAGGAAAGATANGCATTTGGAAGACAAATTGGATCATATCAAGCAATNAAACATAAGCTTGCAGACATGTATATTGCTCTTACCCTNGCTAAATCAAACTGTTATTATGCTGCATGGTCATTGTCAACAAATTCGTCTGATCTTCCATCAGCATCAGCAACAGCCAGAGTAAGTGCTACTAAGGCATATCAATTATGTTCAAAAGAAAATATTCAAACTCATGGAGGCAATGGGTTNACATGGGAATATGACTGTCATATGTTTTACAGAAGATCAAAATTGNTATCCCTAAATATAGGCTCTATAAGNAATTGGAGAGAAAAACTAGTGACNAGTTTAGAACAATCAAATATTAATTAGGAAAAAATATGGATTTTAACGACACAAAAGAACAAGCCGAATTTAGAAAAACTTGTAAAGANTGGCTTGAAAAAAACGCCGAGTATAAAGATGGTTCTTCTCGTGGTGATAGTTTCTCAAACAAGGATCTTTTGAAAAATGCTAAAGAATGGCAGAAAAAAAAATATGATGCTGGTTGGGCAATGTTACATTGGCCAAAAGAATATGGTGGTATAAATGCCNCATCAATGGAAAGAATTATTTGGGCAAANGAAGAGGCCAAATTTAATGTTCCAAGAGGTATTTTTGAAATAGGATTAGGTATGTGTGGNCCTGTAATGATGGAATATGCAACAGAAGAACAAAAAGAAAGATATTTGCCACCAATGGCTTCTGGTNAAGAAATATGGTGTCAATTATTCTCTGAACCATCTGCTGGNTCTGANGTTGCAGGGTTGAGAAGCAAAGCTGTAAAAGATGGNGATAAATGGATAATAAATGGTCAAAAGGTATGGACATCAGGTGCTCATTTTTCTGATTATGGAATTTTGGTTGTACGTCATGATCCAGACNTAGAAAAGCATAAGGGTATGACATTTTTCTTTGTTGATATGAAAAGTCCAGGAATCGAAGTAAAACCGATCAAGCAAATAACTGGTGGTTCAAGTTTTAATGAGGTTTATTTCACTGATGTTGAAATANCAGACTCGCAAAGGCTTGGTGAAATCGGAGANGGTTGGAAGGTTGCTATTACTACACTNATGAATGAGAGACTTGCAGTAGGAGATGCNGATGGAGCTGATGTAGAGGATGCTTTTAAATGGGCTAAAAATCAAGACAGCAATGGTGAACCATTACTCAANAATCAGGCCGCAAGAGANTCAATTGCTGACTGGTANTGTGAAGCAAAAGGATTAAAAAATACAAAGCTAAGAACTATGTCTGCGCTATCACGAGGAGATACGCCAGGACCAGANGCTTCTATCACTAAAATTGTTAGTGCTGGTAANCTTCAGGATATAGGTAACTTTGGTATTGATTCATTAGATATGGCTGGNATGTTAAAAATTGATAATCAAGATATAAAAAGTTTTCAAAATGCCTGGCTTGGTGCTCCTGGATTGAGGATAGCTGGAGGAACTGACGAAATTTTGAGAAATATTATTGCTGAGAGAGTTCTTGGTTTNCCTCAAGANCCAAGAGCGGATAAAGGTGTGCCTTTTAAAGATATACCCTCAGGTAATAATTAAACTATCTAAATTTATTTAAAAACTGNAGGAATTTTGTATTACCTTTATCCACAGATAAAGTTCCTGAAGCTATAGCTGTAACTGGGCTTTTCATTCCGGTGAGAACTCTTTTGAACTCAATTTCACTAGTTTGCACAACTAAATCACAATCTTCTGTAATATCATCNCCTACCACTGCAACATCATTTCGTAAATGTATACTCTTAGTTAATCCTGAATCAAAATTAAAACAAACCTTAAATGAGGAACCATCATGATTGAATGGATTAAACCTNACAGAAAGTACACTAAACAATGTATTTGTAGAAATTTGAGATANTAACCCCTCATTGATATTAAGAACATTTGGCTTTTTAAATCCATCCTCTAACTCTAGTGCTGATGTTAAAAAATAATTTCTTTTATTGGGATTAGAGGATCTAGAGCCAATAAATATCAAGGCTTCTTGTCTATATTTTTTTACTTCCTCATTAAAAAAGTCTAATGCTATAAGATAATCACTTAATTCTAGTGCCCACTGCATATCTTCATTTTCTACTGCTTTTTTAAGCTTTTTAACTAAAATATCATTNCCACCTGCAAGTTTGGATATTCTAATTGCCTTTTCTTTTCTTGAAAGTGGATCAAGNTCAGCTGGATTGCCATTAAACCAACCTAAATATCCATTGAATATGCTTTTTACTGACCATCGAATAGTTCCATAAAATTCNTTTAAATATGGTGAACTAGAAATAGTTTNGGGCAATTTAATCATTTCAACTATTTGATCAGGGTAATAACCCTCATTCATTAATCTTATTGTTTGATCATGAATATACTGAATAGCATCTCTATATGTTGTGAAAATACTCTTAATTTGAGCTTTACCTTCAATGGGTAATGTATGACTGGGAAATAAATATTCAGGTTCAAATGATTTCATTTTATCTATGCTATCTACCCATCCAATAACATCTCTATGTGTAGTTCCTCTTATAGTGTAAAGATTTGGAAAAGTTTTATATATATTATCTCCGGGCATGAGTGATTTGTGATTTGGCAGCCATACAAAAATTTGATCATTTGTTTCTCCAGGAGCATGAAACATTTCAATTTCAATTCCTGCAATATTAATAGTTAATTCATCACTAAATGTAAGATCAGGTTTTAAATAACCGCCAGGAGANTTTGAAACACTTANCCTGGGACCAATTCCAACATTAATNAAATCTTCATCTGATAAAAAAGTACCAAACATACGCGAGCTTCTTTCTGTAATGATTGGATTTAATATACCCATTATTCTTTGGACATAANAATCAGTTTCCTCATGGGCAATTACTTTTGGTTTTTCNGATTGAGTNGTCAGGTAATATGCAGCTCCAAATGTATGATCACCATGATTATGCGTATATATTATTGCTTTTATGGGATTAGAGTTTTCTTTTTTAAATAGAGAATATATCTGTTCAGCTTCAAATGTACTGTCTGATGCGTCTATAATAATATTTCCTCCCTCACCNTCAACCATAATTGAATTTGCAATACCAAATCCAATTGCAAAATGTATTTTTCCACCTGGAGTGTCATATGTGATTAATTTTTTTTGGAATTCTTCTGAGTGATTGATAAGGTCCTCAACTTGTGAGTTTTTTGGAATATCGATGTAANCGTTATTTTTATCAGAACATGAAATTAATANTAAAATTAATGNAAGAAATATAGATGTATTTCGCACTTTATANTTTATAAAAAGCTCAACATTATTTCATCTACTAGAATATTTGAAGCATCATCATAAGAAATAGATCTATTAGATCCATCTCTCCAAACGGTCACAACTGTCCATACCGTCTTATCAAGCTCTAGATCCTTTAAATTTACTCTTAATATATTCTGAGTGACGGTATAAACATCATCTCTGTACATATAATCATAATAATATCTTGAGTAATGATGATTTAGAGGATTGGATTCAACTTTNTCTTTAGTTGTTAAATTAATATTAAAAACTAATTTAGAATTTTTATTAAAATTAAGTCCAGACTCTTCCACTGCATTCTTTAAACTATCTTGAAATTTTTCTAGAACTATTGGATTAACCTCAGCGCTGATATTNGAAGTATTTATCTTTATGGCAAAATCGTTATAATTACTTAAGTTGAAAGNTTCAACAGAATCAATTTTTATGTTTGAATTTGTTGTAGAGCATCCAATTAATATTACCAAACTTAAAAGAGTTGTTATTTTTTTCATAGTTTATATTTGTTTAAAAATTTATGTTTAATTTAGAAGATCAAAAATATATTAAATTATTAGACCTTAATGCACAAATATATACTGAATCTGATTTCAATTGCAAACATATTCACTTAGATTCTAAAAGTAATGAAAAGGTCTTTATGGTAGCCTTTAGAACAATACCNGAGGATTCAACTGGTGTTGCGCATATATTAGAGCATACTGCTCTATGCGGTTCGAAAAAGTATCCTGTNAGAGATCCTTTTTTTATGATGATTAGANGATCACTGAATACTTTTATGAATGCATTTACCTCTAGCGATTGGACAGCTTATCCTTTTGCAACACAAAATGATAAGGATTTTCACAATTTGCTAAGTGTTTACTTGGATTCATCATTTTTCCCAAATTTAGATAAGCTCGATTTTTTACAAGAGGGTCATAGACTTGAATACTCAGAAAATAATAATCCAGATAGCGNGCTTGAAATTAAAGGTGTTGTTTANAATGAAATGAAGGGAGCTATGAGCTCTGTAACAAGTCAGTTATGGCATGGNATGTCTAAGCACTTATATTCNTCATCTACTTATAAACATAATAGTGGAGGAAATCCTGAGGAAATAATTGATCTTACTCATGACTATTTAGTTGATTTTCATAAAAAACATTATCATCCTTCAAACGCCACTTTTTTTACTTTTGGCAATATTGATCCAGAAGAGATTCAANAATATATAAATGAAAATGTTCTAAATAGTTTTAAACCATCTGAAAATAATATTTTTGTAGAAAATGAAAAAAGAATAGCCAATCCTAAAACAATCTCAGAATTCTATAATCCTCAACCAAATGATCAAAANAATCATCATGTGGTTCTTAGTTGGCTCTTAGGAGAAAGTCATAATCCAGTTGAATTACTTGAGTCATATTTNATATCTAATATTTTGCTTGATAACTCTGCATCTCCTNTAAGAAAAGCTCTTGAAAATACAGATCTTGGTAAATCTTTATCACCTTTAACTGGATTAGAAACTGATCATAAAGAACTTGTTTTTGCGGCAGGACTNGAGGGAGTTGATGCCAATAAACAAAAAGATGTTGAGATGTTAATAATGAATTGCTTAAATGATGTCGTTGATAGTGGCATAAGCAGTGATGTNATAGATTCTTCCTTACANCAATTGGAAATAAGACAAAAAGAAATTACCGGATCTGGTATGCCCTATGGACTTCAAATAATGTTAANTTGTCTTCCGGCATGTATTCATAATGATGATCCATTGAAAGTTTTAGATTTGGAATCTTCTTTTTCAGTTATAAGAGAAAATATTAAAAAAAAGAACTATCTTGAAAATCTCATAAAAGAAAAAATTATTGATAATAATCATAGAGTTAACTATGAATTAGTACCAGATCCAAAATTTAACAAGAAAAGTGAAGAAAAAATTCAAGACAAAGTTTTAANTAACTCAAAAAATTTATCTGACAAAGATAAAGAAATAATAATAAAACTCTCTNNGGATCTTCAGCAGAGACAAGAGCANGTTGACGATCCAGAAATCTTACCNAAAGTAACTATTAAGGATATTCCTGGTTTAAGAGACTATCCAAAAGCAAAATCAAAGAACTACAAAAATACAAATAATCTTTANTATGAAACAGGTACAAATGGCATAACTTACCACTCAATGATTTTTCCATGCAANAATCTTTCAANAGAAGAATTTAAATTANCTTCTCTTTTCACAAATACTTTAACTGATATAGGTATTGGAGATAAAAGCTATGAAGAANTTCAAAAAATCCAATCTTCAATTACAGGAGGTATTTCAGCAAATTTCATGCTGCTACCCTCTGTAAATGCAGGTCAGCATGAATTAGCATTGAAGATAACCTCTAAATCATTNGAAAAAAATGANCAAAAAATGCAGGATCTCATTCTACAAACCTGCAAAAATCCTGATTTCAACAACAAAGAAAGAATTCTTGATATCCTCAACTTTACTGTATCGGCAAACGATAGATCTCTTATACAAAATGGTCATGTCCTTGCAATGAGTAGTGCTGCAAGCCAAATAAATAATATTGCTGCTACTAATGATATTGCATCAGGTTTATCATTTATTTCTAACACAAAAAAAATATTAAGNTCANTNGATCAAAAAGGNAATTTAGAAAAATATATTAAAGCTCTTAAATCAATTAAAGATAAAATTTCTTCAGATCCGATTCATAGCTTTACCGCTTCTTCAAAAGAATTAGATTCAAGCGATTTAATTTTTGATTTCAAAAATAATAATTTGCTAAATCAAGTGCAAGATTATTTNTCACCACAAAATTTATCAATTGGTTGGATAACNGGTGCTCAGGTTTGTTATTGTGCAGAGGCATTTCCAACAGTTGATGTGTTTCATGAAGATGCTGCTGCTTTAACTGTTCTGGGTGCAGTTTTAAGAAATGGTTATCTTCACTCTGCTATTCGTGAAAGAGGTGGTGCTTACGGTGCAGGTGCTATGCAAGATTCAAGTAATAAAGTATTCAAATTCTTTTCATATAGAGATCCTAGATGTACTGACACCTTTACAGATTTTTATAATTCTAGAGAGTGGTCTCTTAAAAATATTACACAAGCACAACTAGAAGAAGGTATCCTTGGTGTAGTTTCTANTATTGATAAACCTCTATCTCCTTTTGGTGAAGCTATGAGTGATTTTGGTTGCAATATTGAAAATAGAACTCAAGAAAGTAGATTAAAATTTAGATCAAATGTAAAAGAATGCACATTAAATCAGCTTGTTGATGTTTCAAGAAAATATTTATTTAATGATTCAAAGAAATCTTTAATTGCTGGTGAATCATTTGAAAACGAAATAAAGGATCTTGGCTTAAAAGTTAAAACAATCTAATCAAAAAAACAAAAATCTTTTCTTTTTTAGCTCTTCTGCGCAGCCCCAATATTGTTGTTGGTATTTAGTTGATCGGCCCTGAACTCTGTCAGCAACCTTTATAAGCCATTGTTTTTTTCTATAAGTCTTTTTCTTAAAGCCATTATATCCCTCATGGTATGCAAGGTATAAAGATCGAGCGTCCGTTTTTTCAAATCCTTGATAGTAGCCTTTGCTAGCATACCAACCAATGAAATCAGCTGAATCAACAAAGTCCTTTCTGCTTGCTCTTGAGTTACCNGTTTCATCTTTATAATCCTCCCAAGTATTTTTTAGTGCCTGAGAATATCCAACTGCAGTTGATGGTCTGAACCATGGAATAAACCCAAAAATTTTATCTCTTTCTGGTCTTGCGTCTGACTTAAAACTAGATTCCTGATANACAAAGGACATTAATACATATGGAGGTATTTTCCATCTTTTTTCACTTCTAATAGCTGCNTTGTACCAACTTTTTTTTTCTTTAAAGATTAGACATATGTTATCTGGATTTTCAGGCGGTCTAACAACACATGAATGAAGAAATACAAAACAAATTAAAAGGCTAAGAATTTTTTTTGGAATCATTTATAAAATCTNCATAATCATCTTCAGTTAACACCTTTATACCTAAATCAATAGCTTTATTCAATTTAGATCCAGGATTTTCTCCTACAATTAAATAATTAGTTTTTTTTGAAATGCTTGAGTTGACTTTNCCTCCAAGATTTATTAATTTTTCTTTAATCTCATCTCTTGATATGTTTAGTAATTTGCCCGTAATTACAAACTGAGTTCCTAAAAATGGCATATTAGCCTTNGAAACATTTTTCATTTTTTTNATTCTTAAGAAAGTAATAAGTTTATTTACATATTCTTTATTTGAATCATTATTAAAATAGTTAATTATATTTGTAGAAACTTTTGGNCCCAAGTCATCTATATCTATAAATTCCNTGTACGAGGCATTAATTATTTTATTAATATCTCTAAATTCATTGGCAATACTTCTTGAGGTTGCCTCTCCAACATCTGAAATACCTAGTGCATATATCACTCTATTTAGATCGATATCTCTTGATTTTTCGATAGAATCGATAAGATTTGAAATAGATTTTTTACCAAAACCTTCTAAGTCTTCAAGTTCTGATTTATGTTTTTCTAGTAAAAAAATTTCAGCTGGGGTTGATATAAATCCTTTATNAATAAAGGTTTTTATAATTTCTTGACCAAGTCCTTCAATGTCAAAAGCTTTTCTAGAAACAAAATGGATTATGCTACCTTTTAACATTTCTGGACATGTATTTTGTGAACTACATTTGATAAAAGCAGCTCTACTCTTAACTTCACTTAAACGAATACTTTTAATTTCTGAATTATTTAGGTAATTATCAGCTTCGATTTTACTTGAGAANATTTTAATTCTCTTATTGCTCGNATCTAATATTTCCCAATCAGACTGGTTTTCTTGGACTATATTTGAGTCACAAGAAGGACATTTTGTTGGAATAATTATTTTTTCNGTGTTCTTAGGCCTTTTCTGACTGATCACTTTAATAATTTGTGGAATGACATCACCTGCTCTTCTAATAACTACTGTGTCGCCTATTCTTGGATCGATTCTGCTTAGTTCATCTATATTATGTAATGTTGAGTTGCTTACAGTAACTCCACCAACGCTTACTGGCTTTAATCTTGCAACAGGCGTCAATATTCCGGTTCTNCCAACCTGAAAATTTATGTCTTCAATTATCGTGGTAGCTTCTTCNGCAGGAAATTTATGAGCAATCGCCCACCGAGGTGATCTTGAAATAAGACCAATCTTATCTTGATATTTCAACTGATTAACTTTGTAAACCACCCCATCAATATCAAATGGTATTTTGTCTCTAGAATCTAAAATAAAATTATAGTACGAGATGCATTCATCAATGTTTTTTACTTCCTTATTCAATTTGTTTATTGGCAAGCCTAATTTGCTCAAAGTATCAAAAAAGTTAGCCAAATTATCTATTTGAGCGTCACTAATCTCACCGAGACCATGAGCTATAAAAGATAAAGGTCTTTTACTGGTTACAAATGGATCCAGTTGACGAAGACTACCAGAGGCAGCATTTCTTGGGTTGGCAAAAATCTTTTCATTAACTTTCTTTGCCTGGTTATTTAATTTAATAAAGTCATCTTTATTAATAAAAACTTCTCCTCTAATCTCAAGATATTCTGGAATTTTTATAAATTTGTTTTTTAAGAGTTGCTGCGGTATTGATCTTATTGTTCTTATGTTTGATGTAACATCTTCTCCAGTTTCACCATCCCCTCTNGTGACCCCTTTTACAAGTACTCCATCCTNATAAATTAAGCTTACTGCTGCACCATCCATCTTAGGTTCNCAAAAGAATGTATAGTCCTCTACTCCTATAAGTCTTTTTTTAATTCTTATTGAGAACTCTTCTAACTCTTTTGATGAAAACACGTTAGATAGAGACAACATTTGTTTCTTATGTTTATAGGTTTTAAAACTTGATTCTGGTTTAATCCCGACTCTTTGAGTTGGAGAAGAGGAGTCAATTAAATTAGGATTATCCTTTTCAATTTGAAGTAATTTTTTGAAAAGCTTATCGTACTCATGGTCACTTATGGAAGGATCATCTAGAACATAATATGAATGATCATGGTTCCTAATTTCTTCTTTAATTTTTTCATAATTCTTATTAATTTCCATAAATTTTATGACTGATTCAGCTGTCTTAATCTAGTAATTTCTTGTGCTTTTGATTCCATGTGCGAAATCATTTGTTTAGTTATTGGAGTTCTATCTTGATCACATACATTTGCATCAAATTTTTCTGAAAATGTAATAGCAAATTGAATCATTTCTTTAAAAACCTCAATTGGATTATTCAAAGCATTTAGATTTGAGACCACGACAATTGCAAAAGTCTCTGTGTCAATCTCAAATGTCCCAGGGGTCAATGCATTAATAATTTTAAATTTTTCTTTACCCTCTTCATCGCTAATACTAAAATAGCCACNTTCAATCTGTGCACCATAATTTTTTAAAAACCCAAAAATTTGGTTAATGTCAAAAAGGGATCTATCTATTGAAATCAAGTTCAGTATTGATAATTCTTGCTCCTCGACTTTAGTTGGCTCTTCAAAATCAAAGGATTTTTGATTTTGANCTTCCAAATCAATATCGTTTTCTTCAAATGAATCATTAACACTTTCAATTTTCACTTTTAACTTGCCTGCATTTGCAATGTTTCTTAAAAAGAGAAAGACTATAATCAAAAATATAAGAACGGCTAAGCCAATTAAATAAATTTCAGTATTAATACTCATTTATGATTCAGCGAGTTCTAATGCCTGAGTGACATCAACTGAAACCATCCTTGATACACCAGCCTCCTGCATTGTCACTCCCATAAGAGAATCACTTCTTTCCATTGAAACTTTATTATGAGTTATAAAGATAAATTGAATATTCTTAGACATTTCCTCAACCATATTAATAAATCTCAATGTATTTAAATCATCCAATGGAGCATCAACTTCGTCAAGTAAACAAAATGGTGCTGGATTTAAATCAAACATTGCGAAAACTAAAGCTAGCGCGGTAAGCGCTTTTTCACCCCCAGATAATTGTGAAATAGTTGAATTCTTCTTGCCTGGAGGTCTTGCCATCAGTATTACACCGGCGTTAAGAGCGTCATCGTCTGTAAGGGTTAATTCTGCAATACCTCCACCAAATAACTTTGGAAACATTTCTTTAAGTTTTNAATTTACTGCATCAAAACTTTCTTTAAAAATTATCTTAGTCTCATTATCAATTTTTTTNATAGCATCAGTTAGCTTATCTAATGCCTCAACTAANTCAGCATATTGAGTATCAAGTTCTTCTTTTCTTTTTGATTCTTCATTTATCTCTTCAGGAGCAGCTAAATTTATTGCACCAAGTTTGATTATTTTTGTCTCAATGTCGACAAGATTATTTTCAATATCATCAGTAGTCTTGTTTTGATATTCAGAAAAATCCAATGTATCAATNTCGANACCTGCTTGCTTTATTTTTTTATTAGAATTCTCTAAATTAATTTCATAAGAATTAAGCTCGATACGAATATTTGTAATTTTTTCACTTAATGATCTAGAATCTAAGTCTGCAATTGATTTTTTATTTTCAAGCTGTCTNAGATCATCGTTATACTTTGATTGCTTCTGTCTAAGTTCTGTAAGAACTCCCTCGGCACTTGAACTTTTATCTACTAAATCTTTCATGTCTGATTCAATTAAAAGTCTTTGCTTTTTAGTTTCAGAAATTTGTTTCTCCAAATCAAACTGTCTTGACTGATATTCNTCAGTTAATGATCTAGATTGAGCAGTTGCAATATTAAATATATCCTTTAAAAGTTTTTTGAGCTCTAATGCTTTATCTTTTATATTNTCATTTTTAATATTGAATTTATCAATAATTTGAATCATTGAATCCANTATATGCATTGCTTTTTCGCTGGGATTTAACTCGTCAAAGTTTTTTTCAGATTCTTTTGCTTTTNAATAATTTTCTGTTGCTTTTTGNAGTTTTGCTTTTGCATCTAATGAAGTTGAGTTTATTGACTGAAGATTTGCTTCATTTTTAGCTATTTCTGCACCAACAGAGTAAAAATTCTTTTGTGCTTGATCATAGCTAGCAAGAACAGACTCATTTTCTGTTCTAAATTTATCAATTTGAGATTGAATTGTTTCTACCTCAGCATTTTTAATTTGTTGATCTCTTTTTGAAGAATCTAATTTTTTTTGAAGATTGTCTCTATTTTTCTTAGCTTCCATTGAGAATATTATTGCTTTCTCAAGTTCAAGTTTTTCTTTATCTTTCTTTAGAGAAAGATATTTTTCTGCTGCCTTTGCCTGATTCTCAAGTCTTCTGATTAATCTTCCAATNTCATCTNTAATATCTTTAACTCTTGATAGATTTTCTTTTGTTCTTTTAATACGTGATTCTGTTTCCCTTCTTCTCTCTCTATATTTTGATACGCCTGCTGCCTCCTCAATATGAAANCTTAATTCATCAGGCTTTGCNCTCACAAGNTTGCTTACCATTCCCTGTTCTATGATTGCATATGAGCTAGGACCCAAACCTGTTCCCANAAATATATCNTGAACATCTTTTCTTCTACATTTTGAATTATTTATAAAATANTCTGATTGTGCATCTCTTGTCATTACTCTTTTGATCGACACTTCGTTATAAGAGGCATATTCACCACCTATTTTTGAGGATGAATTATCAAATAAAAGCTCGATACTACATTGTCCAGATGCTTTTCTTTTTTCAGATCCATTAAAAATTACATCTACCATAGAATCCCCTCTTAGATTTTTAGCAGACAATTCACCAAGAACCCACCGAACAGCATCAATAACATTTGATTTACCACAGCCATTAGGCCCTACTACGCCAACCATATTTGAATTGAANGAGATNTTCGTTGGATCAACGAAACTTTTAAAACCTGATAGTTTTATGTGTTTTANCTGCATTTCAAGAGTANATTTATGTCTATATTATAACTCTTGTGGTTTTTTTAACCATTCATTTAAAAGAATTTTATANGTAACCATAGTACTNTTTTTATCTAATACTATNAGGTTTTCTANATGATAGGNNTNATCATTTTCAACGCATGTGATGTCTATTTTTAATTCNATGGATTCATCATTTAATAATGCAGATACAAAATCAAATCCNGGAATAATACTATCCGTATTTGAAATTTTTATTTTATATATATCATTAAATTTTTTTTCAGCTATTGGTATGCTGGGGGCATTAAGAATGAATACACTTATGTCGCCTTGTTTTATTNNGCATGGTANNTGAGANTTTTTATCAAAATTTATATGNGCATCTTTGNATNCAGGAAATTTTTCATCTCTTAAATTTGTATACANTTTATAAAAAATTAATTTCTCATTATTTGAAGTAAAAAGATTTTCTGAAAATGCAATTAAACTTTCAGCAGAGCTTAGTTTTTTTAATTTAATTGNTTCTGATATTAGGGCTATGAGCCAATTCTTNAGTTCATCCTCANTTAATTNTTNTTTTANTAAATTAAAATTTTNAGATGAGATTTTTTCGTTTTTNTCTATTTGNGCTAAAACATTTATATTAAGATNTTGTTTTTGGAATGATCCTAACAAAGAGTATTTNCTTATAAATGCTATTACACAAAAAATTAATACNATTAAAGTAACCCCAAATATTAAACCTTTATTCGTGGTTTTTTGTGCAATAACATAAGCGAAGACAGGCAAACCAGCAAACAGAGTCAAAAGATAAAAANATATCATATTTATTTTTTTCTAAAGATTAATAGAGATAAAGCAAACAATAGTATTAAAAANGGTGAATACCATAGTGCGTATGTGCTTTTGTTATATGCTGGTTCGTAAAGGGATTCTTTACCGAATCTTAANGATACATACTCCTTAATTTCATCATCAGTTNTATTATCTTTTATCATTTGTACTATTTTTTCTTTAAGATCTTCAGAAATTGGTGCATTTGANCTTGATAAAGAACCAGAAGTGCATTTTGGACATCTTATNTCTTTAATTAAAGAGTTGAATCTCTTTTCATCTTCANCANTATCGAAGTTATAAAGNGAATCTGACAAANCGTTTAAAGAAAATAAGATANGTAAAATTTTTAAAAAAATCATTTTAGAACATATTGTTTTTTTCAATTATAGGTTGAAACACATCNTTCCATATTTTTTTATTTATTTCNCCTTCGTATCTNACAAGGACTTTTCCATCATTAATAAGAAAAGTTTCAGGTGCGCCAGTAACTCCCATATCTAGAGCTAAATTTCCTTTTGAATCATAAAGAATAATATTATATGGATTNCCGTAGTCGCTAATCCATTNATTAGCATTTATTTTTTCATCTTTATAGTTNAGTCCAATAATTGGAATTCCAGCTTCCCTTAGTGACATAAGGTANGGATGTTCTACTCTACAAGTGATACACCANCTAGCCCAAACATTTAAAATTAAGTCNCCTTGAAGNGATGATTTGTTATGNAAATTATTNCCTCCTANATCTGAAAGTGCAAANTCAGGNAGTTCAAAGGTATCGTAATTAGCATTTGGGTACGCATTTGTTTCTGTNAGAAGCAAATAAAATGTTANAAGAAAAGAAATTGGAATAAATACTATTAAANNCCTTGTAATAATGTTCATGAATTACGCCTTTTATTATTAAAAACCAATATAAGTCCAGCAGCCGCCATCAAGCCAGCAGAGAACCAAATCCATCTTATAAAATAATTTANTTGAATGTTAACGATCCAACTTCCATCATCTAGCTGATCNCCAATTGTCATATATATATCTCTTAANGGCTTAATCTGAATTGCTGTTTCAGTAGTAATTTGTCCCCTAGTGAAGTATTTTCTTTTCTCGGGATTCATTGTGAACTGTTCTCCACTTGAATCAGTAATAATAAATGAAGCTCTAATTGAGTCATGATTGGAGTTATTTAAAACCTGGATATCTTCAAATGAAATATNGAGATCCATAAACTTTTCATTTTCATTGATTNTTATACTTANAGCTCTTTCTGTACTTAAAAGACTGTTAAATGANATTGAAATTAGTAAAAGACCAAGCGCAAANTGAGCAACTGCACTATAAGGATTTAAATACTTTTTTGTNAGAANAGAAGANGCTGNCTCAAGAATATATCTCGAAATTATAAGAAAGCCTACAAATANCGAGACTATTATTGAATAGCTAGANGTTTCAAAATAATACATTATTAAACATGTTGAGATAATTGACATCAAAATTGAGAACAAAACATTATTTTGAAGNAATTTTAAATTTAATTCTCTAGACCATTTTGATTCAATTGAAAAAAATAAAAAAATACATGCAAGAATAACTATTGGAATAAAAATNGCATTATAAAAAGGTGCTCCAACACTTATCTTTTGATTAAAGAAATATTCAAAAAATAATGGGTATGTAACTCCAAGCATTATAGAAAATATTAAAGTTCCAAAAAATATGTTNTTTATTGATATAAATGATTCTTTAGAAAAATTTTTCATAGAACTTTTGGAGCTAATTTTTGACATTCTTGTAGAAAATAAAATCAATGATGAAATAATTATAATTCCAATAAAGCCTAATAAATAAAGACCCCTTTGAGGATCATTNGCAAATGAATGAACGCTATCAATAATTCCTGATCGCACTATAAATGCACCGAATAAACTCAGTGAAAAAACTGAAAGAGAAAGAAGAATCGTCCAAATTCTCAAATGGGATGATTTTATTGAAACGCTAAGGGAATGAATAAAGGCAGTAGCTGCAAGCCAAGGCATTAGAGCTACATTTTCAACAGGATCCCAAAACCAGTATCCACCCCATCCAAGCTCATAGTATGCCCACCAGCTTCCAAGCGTGATGCCAATCGTAAGGAAGATCCAAGCAACAATTGACCAATCTCTTACTAATACCTCCCACTTAATTGAGGAATCACCTTTTATCAAAAAAGATATTGCTGCAGCAAAAGGAATTACAAAGCCAACATATCCCAAATAGAGAGTTGGAGGATGTATTGCTAATGCAGGATCCTGTAAAACAGGGTTAATGTCAGCACCATTTTCTGGAGGTATGGGGAGTATTGTTTCAAAAGGATTGGATGTAAATAATAGAAATAATAAAAAGCCCACTAAAATAAGAGAAATTATTCCTATGCTTTTGGATTTAAGAATTTCATTGTTATCAATTCTTACATTAAAAACAAAACCCCATAATGCTAAAAAAACAATCCATAGAAACATAGAACCCTCATGCGCGCTCCAAATGGACGAAATTTTATAAAAGACTGGCAAGGCTGAGTTTGAGTGATTTGCAATATATGCAACACTAAAATTATCAGTAACCGCGAGCCATATGTATATTGAAAAAGAAGAAATTAAAAAAAGAAACCCATGTGAAAATGTTCTACTTACTAAAGTTGATACATATTGAGAACTAGAGCTAAACAGAGAAAAATAGCCAACAAGACAAAATAGTCCGGTTGCTAAAATCGCTAAGAAATGAGAAATTTCAACTATCATTATTAATTTTTATACTTGGTGGCATATAATTTTCATCATGTTTTGCTAAAACCTCTTCGGCAATAAATGTTTCTCCATCTAGAAATCCTAAAACTACAACACCGCTGTCTTCTTTAAATAAATCAGGGACTATACCCTCGTATACAACATTTATTGAGTTCTCATAATCTGTTACAACAAAATATATATCTGAAGATTCTCTTTTTATTGAACCTTCAAGAACCATTCCACCTACTTTTATTCTTTTATCTGCAGGTATCTCTTGGTTTTGCAGTTCAGTTGGAGTGAAAAAATAATCTAAATTTGAGTTTAATGAATATAAAATTAAAGAAACCCCAGATACAGAAAAAAATAAAACAAATAATATGCTGTATATTCTCTTTTTTCTAATTGAGTTCATTAATTTTTCTTTTAATTTTTTTTATTTTTATATTAAAGCTAATAAAACAACTAATTAAGCTTATAAAAACTATAGAAACCACACTCCAGACATAAATACCATGTCCATTCATATATAAGGCCTCTTTAAAAGAATTAAATGCAAAATCAAACATAATCTCTAACCCAAGATTTATTTTTTTCTCTTTGGAAGATCTGATTCTTTGATGAAATTATGACCAAACAAACAATTAATCCAAAGAAGCCTATAGTTGATCCTAAAAGAGGATATAACATCGAAGGATCTATTGAAGGTTTATCAGTGAGTGTTATAGATGCTGATTGATGAAGAGTACTCCACCAGTCTACTGATTTTTTTATAATAGGTATATTTACCGCGCCAACAATAACAAGCCATGAAAGCAGCTTATCTGCCTTTTCGTAATTACTGAATGAGTTATGAAGTGAAATCAAGCCGAGATACATAATAAAAAGAATCAATGTTGATGTAATTCTTGCATCCCATTGCCACCAAGTTCCCCAAGTAGGTATTCCCCAAATTGAGCCTGAAATTAAAGCAATAAATGTTGTAACTGCTCCTATAGGAGCAATTGCGATAACTATATATGCTGCAAGTTTAACTCTCCATACTAGATAAACCATGCTTGCTATAGCCATAGCAACATAAAGAGATTGTGATATAAAAGAAGCGGGAACATGCAAGTAAATAATTCTATATGAATTACCTTGAACAAAATCTTCTGAAGTGAAAAGCAACCCCCATGTCAATGAAACTAAATAGGTAATTAAGGAAATAAAAAAGATATAGTTATAGTATTTGTTAACTTGAAACAAATATGTTTTAGGCGAAGCAAATTGATGTATAAACTTTTTAATCACTATTTCTTGTGTGCTGAAATTTATTCTAAATGTGCTTTGATTATATATGATACTACCAAAGGCACTATGCATATTATAATAGATAAGCTCCCTAATAATAAGAATACAAATCCTAAGAAATTTATTTCAAGCTGAATAGCAGTTATACTTTTTCCCAAAACTATTAAGACTGGCAATGCCAGCGGCATAGTAACTAAGGCACCTAATACTGAACCTTTGTTCAAACTTAATGCATTTCCAAGAACAAAGAGATTAAGAAATATATAAGAACTTATGAGCGAGAGAGGCAGGATTAATATGCTTAAAGTAAGATTTTCAGTAGTTCCAAATGAAAATATAGAACTCATAATAGATATAGGCACTCCTGTTAGCAGCCAATAAATCAAAATTTTTATAGAAACTAAAAACGAAAAAGATGTTTTTTTAATAATAATTTGCTCAAGGGATCCGTCATTAAAATCCTCAATAAATATATCTTCAGTTGCTAGCATCATTGAAATAAGAATTGAGATCCATAAAACAGAAAAGAATCCAACCTCCAGATTTTCTTGAAGGAATTCTACTGTTAACGGATATGCAAGCATTATTAACCAAAATACTAATATTGGCCCAAGCCAACTTCTAGTTTTCTTTAACAGTTTTAGAAATTCTAATTTAAAAATATTCATTTAATCTTAAATCTCTATAATATTTGAGGTAATTGAGCTTTTGATGTGAGAAGTAAAAATAATACCCTTACCCCTAGTTAGTTCACTACTCAAAAATTCACTTAATAATTCAGTTGTGATTTTATCAAGTCCCACAAATGGTTCATCCAAAATAATTAACTCTGATTCATTGCAAAATATTCTGAGCAAAGCTAATTTCTTTTGTTGTCCAAATGAGAGATTTGCAACATTTACATCCATATATTTTTTTAAATCGAGTGCTTCGATGTAATTTTGTAATTTTTTTATATCATTTAGCTCCATTATTGAAATATTATCTTCGAGTGTAAGATAATTTTTTAATGCATTTTTATGACCCAAATAACATACTTGAGATTCGATATTAGATTTGATTGTTCCTTTAGTTTGTGAAGTGATACCAAGAATAATTCTTAAAAGAGTAGATTTACCTGAGCCATTTGAGCCAACTATATGAAGTGCTTCACCCTTCTTTAATACAAATGACAAATTATGAAAAAGCCTATTTTCGTTAATTTTATATGAGAGGTTATCTACAGAAATAATTACTTCGTCATTCATTAAAATAAATCTAAGTTTTTAGTCCTAATTATAAGTGCAGGCAGAGGATTTTGGGGGTCAATTCTTGAATAAAGTCGTTTTGCGATTTCGTTAAAATAGTTATTGTTAAACTTCCCTATTCCACCTACAGAAAAATAAAGTCTTTTATTAAAGTATATACCTTGCTCTAAATGCGGGATACTTCTAACAATTGTAGAAATTTTTTTTAGATTATTTAATAAATTATTTTTTTCTTTTATATCAAACCAACCCCATGCTGATAAATCAATCATTGAGATTTTTCTTAACAACTTTTTTGCATTTGCAGTGGGAAATGATGATGGTGGCAAAAGTACAATTATTCTTCCTTTTGATGTTGTTATTACCTTGTCTAAAGTTTTTTCAAATGGCTCGTCATCCTTTAGGTTTGCGCGAAGATACTCTGAATCAATATCGGATTTGGGTAATTTTAAATTTTTTAATCTATTAACTGAGCCAAGAACTATATAAGTAACTAATTCTTGACTCAAAACTGTTTATATTTTCGATAAGGCTTGATCAAAATCAGCAATAATATCATCAACATGTTCTAGACCAATTGAAAGTCTTACATACCCCGGTGTAATACCTGCTGCTAATAATTCCTCTTCATTTAACTGACTATGAGTTGTGCTGCCAGGATGAATAGCCAAACTTCTAGAGTCGCCTATATTTGCAACGTGATATACCATTTCAAGCGCGTTAATAAACTTTTCTCCAGCTTCTCTTCCGCCTTTAACCTCAAAACCCATTAAACCACCATTGCCTCTAGTTAAATATTTTTCAGCTCTTTCTTTAGCGTAACCATCCATTAAAGATGGATAGCTAACTCTTTCAACAGAGTCATGATTTGAAAGATAATCAGCAACTTTTTCTGCGTTACTGCTATGTTCCCTCATTCTCAGAGCAAGTGTTTCTAAGCCTTGTATAAACATAAAGGCATTAAACGGACTCATTGCAGCTCCCATATCTCTTAAGATAGTTGTTCTTGCTTTTAAAATATAGGCAATTGGTCCCAAAGGTTTTACTGCCTCAGTCCAAACAGCGCCTCCATAAGAAGGATCTGGAGTATTTAAAGCCGGTTGTCTTTCTGGAACAGCTTCCCAATCAAAATTTCCACTATCAATAATAATTCCTCCAATAGAAGTTCCATGACCACCAATGAATTTTGTTGTTGAATGCATTGAAATCGCAGCACCATGATCAAATGGCTTACAAATTACAGGAGCTGCAGTATTATCAACAATTAATGGAATGCCTAAAGGTCGACCAATTTCTGCAACTTCAGAAATAGGAAATACTTCAAAGCTAGGATTTGGTAAAACCTCTCCATAATAAGCTCTTGTTTTTTCATCTGTTGCTTCGGCAAAGTTATTTGGATCAGCAGGATCAACAAATCTAACCTCAATTCCCATATCAGAAAATACATTTTTAAATAGGTTATATGTGCCGCCATACAAATGAGCTGATGCAACGATATTATCTCCATTAGTGGCTAAATTCTGAATTGCAACTGCTGAAGCTGCTTGTCCAGATGCAACCGCTAAAGCACCAACGCCACCTTCAAGAGCTGCAACCCTATCCTCCAAAACAGCACAAGTAGGGTTCATAATTCTAGAATAAATGTTACCTAACTCTGATAATGCAAAAAGATTTGCTGCATGTTCAGTATCATCAAATTGAAAACTTGTTGTTTGATGAATTGGAACTGCAACTGAATTTGTATTTTCATCTTTCCTCCAACCTGCGTGAAGACCTATTGTCTCTGGATTTGAATATGTTTTGCTCATTTAATGACTCCCATTTTTTAATGAANTTTTGTATAGTAAGTATAGTAAATTATGATTAATTACGACACCCTTATTAAGTAGATATACTGGTATATTCATTACAAATAACTATAATTAGCGAAGGAAATTTATTATGGCAAAAAAATACACAAATTTTAGAATAGGTGGTTCGCCNCAAAAAGTCACAGATGACTATACAGTGTGGTCAAATGACCTTTTGCAAAGAATTATCGCAAGTAAGACAGTAATTCAACCTGGAGCTGCAACCCAAGGTCATAAGCTTATTGACTCAGATGTTGTATACATTATTACTAACGGTAGAGGAACAATGGAAATAGTCGAATATATGAATTCAGATGAAGGTCATGGCTCAAATCCTTCATATGGTATTGAACATAAGGATTCTTATGAGCTATCTGCTGGAGATNTTGTTCTTGTTGAATCTGGTGATTATTGTAAAGTTGTTAATGACTCTGATCATGATCAGCTTACATATTTAAGAGTATTTGATAGAGGCGGCTGGAGACAATAGATTTGAAAACCCAATTAATTTCAGATAAATTGGCTATGACCCTTTCATTTGCGTGCATAGTACACTGCTTTTTTGCGCCTTCTATAATAATTATTGCCTATGGATTTCTTTCATTTTCACTTGATAATGAATTAATCCACTATGCTATTTTAATGATTGCGCTTCCAATTAGTATTATTGCTTTATCATTAGGATATAGAAATCATAGAACTATTTCATTTTTAATTATTGGTTTATTTGGCCTATCTCTATTAACACTTGCGGTTTTTATAGGTGACGAAATGATTGAAAGAATCATAACTTTGTCAGGAGCCCTTATCGTTGCATTTGCACACTTCCGAAATCATCAAATATGTAAAGAGCTTAACTGCTCTTGTCACGAGACCTAGTTCNTTTAATTAATTTAATTTTATTTTTGCAACCATCGGGAAATGGTCAGAAACACCTGTATTTTCTATTGGATCAAAGTTATTAGGTCTTCCATTATTTCCAACCGAATTTTTGNTTGTGGTGTGAACTTTAATACTATTTTCAACATATGAGATACCTCTATCTTTGGATATAAAGATAGTATCTAAAAACTCCCATGTTCTTCCGTAATTGTAATAATAAGTNCCCTTGCATTCATTACAGCCTTCAATGTGTGCAACTCTCCATGAGCTTTCCTGAGATTTATATATACCCAACTTCAGGTCTTCCTTTGTATTAACATTAAAATCACCAAGAGCAACAGCAGGATAATCATGATTTTCTAACAAATTTTCTAGAGTATTTAAAGAATCTATTCTCATAGAGACATCATGAAAGCCTGATGGAAAATGAAGATTATAAATCTTAAGTTTACTTCCATTAATATCAAGCGTTATATCCAATATCGGCCTGGTATCTTTATTTTCAAATCTTCCTGTAAAATTTATATTATGTAATTCAGCATTGATAGCATTGAATTTAGAAATAATTGCTGTATCAATTCCTCTGTAGTCGTTTCCCTCGATTANTACTTTGTCAATATATCCGTATGGCTCTAAAAGATAAAAGAGCTGGTTAAGAATATTAATGTTTTCTACTTCTTGAAGAGCAAGAATATCAGGACCACCGTTATAAGAAACTATGCTGTCTACAATATTTTGTAGCTTTNAATTTTTTGTCTTTTCGTTCCAGTCTAAATATAAACACTCATTTTTCCATGAATTTACTTTTATTCGATTNCATGATTTTTTATGAGCCTCAGATTGTTTTAATTCTATAGGTAAATATGCCTTATCGTCCTTCTTTGGGTCATCAATAGTATCGAAAAGATTATCAACATTTAATGTCATAACACTAAAGTCAGTTGACTGCACTGCAGACGATATAAGAATTACTNCTAAAAAGAATCTATACTTTAGATTATTCACTAATATCTTTAATTTTTAATTTTATATCAAAAGAAATTTCTCTCTTCTCTTCTTGCTCTTTATATATTCGTTGAATGTGTTCAAATTTCTCATCTGGAAAATTAACTACCTTTCTTTTGTTAAGATCAATATGACCAAGTACCGTTTCAAAAATGGCAGCTAACTCAGAATCTTTGTTNTGAAGAATTCCTACAAAGTGAAGTAATTTTTTGTTGGCTTTATAAAGTGTAAATGATGGAAAGACATCTTCGTCTAAAGTAAATTCGTTTAAATATCTTATGCTGTCTTCTAATGTAAAAGTNGAAAAACCACTTTTTATGTAATCATCTCCAAAACCTAATTCATCAATGTAAAAAGATGTATAGGTGCTATCAAAAAGTTGATAGTAGTAGTTAACATTCATGTGACCGTTATGGTCACACATATCTTCAGTTACTTTTATTGAGTCTGGATTAAACGGAAGTGGTTTCATGTGCATAGTATAAGCAAAAAAAAAGCCCAGTAAACTGGGCTTTTAAAAGTTTTGCTAACTTAGAAGTTAGTACCAAACTGAACACCAAATGTTCTTGGGTCTGTGTATGTAGCAAACTGAGCACCACCTTGCAATGCTGAAGAAGCTGCCCATGTACCAATGTACTGTTTGTCAGCTAAATTTTTACCATATACACGTACAAACCAATCACCATCATTCGGTCTATAAGTCATGTTTAAATCCCATAGTTTTGATTCACCAGGTCTTGATCTTGGGTCATTGAACACACGCCCTTCTCTTTCACCTTGGAATCTATATGCGACTCTCATTGATAAAGCACCAGAATCCATCATAAAGTCTTTGTTTAAACCAATGCTGTATGAAGTTTTTGGAGACTGAGGNAATGTATTACCTGAGATATCTAATGGGTTTGTAGGATCTGAACAACTGACNTNCCCAAGAGGATTAAATGGAAGTGATGAACATAGATAACCAGCTGATTTAAGAATCAACCTAGTATTTCCTGCAGCATCAANACCATAACCATAAATAACTGCCCCTAATGGATCTGCAGGATAACTTTCAACTGATCCNGCAGTACCAACTGGTACTGGTGCACAAAGTCCAGTTGTTGGACTACATGCAGCGGGATTAACATTTAATAATGTAACAATATTTAATGGATTAATTGGATCAGGCATTGNGGCATCACCTAATTCACTTTCNACAATCAACCATGAAACATCAACGCTTGTTGTNTCATTTAAAAATGCAAGTATATTTCCTTCAAAACCCATAATTTCAGCATCTACGTTNTAGTTTTTTGAACCAGCATCTTCAANATTTGAGATAAGCATTCCTTTTGTATCATTCATGAACAAGGCAGCGTTAAATAACATTGCTCCATCAAATAAAATACTTTTCATACCTAATTCAAGAACGCCTGTCTCTTCTTGATCATATGGATCAGCANNCGTACCAATAACTGGNTTATTACCACCAGCTTTCACAGCTGTTGTATAACTCGCATAAACCATTTGATCNTCAGATAAATTATGCTGAACAGCTAATTTATAAGCTGTAGCATCATCTTCAANTAACTCGCTTANTGGATGAAAACCGTATACATTTGTTGCCCACTGCTCATCAGGGTAATTTGGACAATCAAAGTCTGTTAAACATGTCATGATGTTATCCATTACAACGTCATCGTTGTATCTAAGACCAACTGTTAATTTTGTTGCCTCAGATAGGTCATAATACATTTCACCATAAAAAGCTTTTGATTTTGTTCTGATATGATCATCATTTANATAACCAGCGAGATTTGTTGGTACATGAAATGGTGAAACACCTGCTCCACCAAGAAGTACGCCTAAACAAGCTGGGTTTAATGTGTTTGGACTAGCAGCTGCAGCTTGGAAAGTTGCAGAAATTGGAGGTAAGCCTGCACAGACAGNACTACCCGCTATTCCACCTAAAACAAAAGTTTTCATAAAATCTATACCACCATAAGCACCAAACATACCACCACCTATAAGGGCATTATATGGATGCTTTGAAAAATCTCCTGAAAGATTCCATGCTGCTGTTTGAACTTGGTATCTATTATGACTTCTATCATCATAAGAATAGTAACCAACGGTATAGTTAAAAGGNCCATCAAANTCTGAAATAATATTTATTTCAGCTTGAAGAGTATTGTTTATCTGATGAGAAAACTCGTAAGTTCTATCAGATGAAACAATTTCTGTGAAGCCATAGTTTCTATCATTAATAGTTCCACCAAATGTTCCCATGAATGATATTGGGCCAAAGGCAGGAACAAATCCTGGGAATGGCTCATCGGAATGAGAATAATCGTTATCGTTCATGTGATAATAAAAATCATCTGAATGAGTAACCTTTAATGTCATAGTTAAATCATCATTTAACTGATGTACAAGCTCAGCTTGTGCGAATCTTGTTGANGATTCATGCTCAGGCACTCTTGTAAGGTAAGCTTTATTAAAATCTTGTGGGACAGGTGAATTAGCATAACTATTTNCATATGCTGTGTTATTCAAAGCTGCAACAACATTAAATAATGCAGCAGTACTACCTCTTGAATCAGCTGGCTGATTTNCAGAGCCTACAGTTAAAGGATTACAACCATAAAGNGCNTGAGTATCACAGAAAGGAGTACCAANATTATTTCTGTTATCGTTTGCGTCATATGTTGAATAAGTTAACTTAAGGACTGTATCATCACTTATATCCCAATCAACTGATAATCTTGCACCATATGCATGCTTATCATTATATTTCTCACCAGTTCTAATGTTTGTATTAAATCCATCTCTATCAACTGTAGATAAAGCTAATCTAGCTGAAACAGAATCACTCATAGGAAAGTTCAACATTAAGTTAGTATTTTGTGAACCATAATTTCCAAAATCAACATCAAAACTTCCTTCATACTCTGAGGTTGGTCTTTTTGTAATTGTGTTAATAACACCTNCAANAGCATTTCTTCCAAATAGTGTACCTTGAGGACCTTTTAGAACCTCAACACGATCTACATCGAATAAGCCTAAGTCATAGAATCTACTTCCACCAGTATCATGCCCGTTTGTGGAAACAACTACTGCTCCAACAACTGCGGCACCAACACCGTAAGAACCAGTTCCTCTGATAGCATAAGNAACTCCTGAACCAATTCCCTTATCTGCTATTAGTCCTGGAACTACTTCTTGAAGATCAGAGGCGTCCCTAATTAGATTTTCCTCTAAAGCTTCAGAAGTAAAAGCTTCAATTGAAACAGCAATATCCTGAATAGATTCCTCTTTNTTAGTTGCTGTAACCACAACCTCTTCAACTTCTTGCGAAATGATATTCAATGAAAATATTAAGCAAAGGCTTGATATCACACCGAATGAATAATTGAATAATTTGTTCATATTTAATCCCCCNAATAATGGCTTTTTAGAACATTTATGGATCAAATGATATCACTAAACAACTGTAGCTACAAAAAAAATTAACTAAAAATAAGTGTTGTTAATAATGAAAAATAAANAAATATTATNANTATATTTAATTAATTCCAAGGATGGCATTTAGATATTCTCTTCAAAGCTAAAAAAGTGCCTTTCAAAACACCCTTCTCTTTAATAATATCTATTGCATACTCTGAGCATGTTGGTTGGAATCTGCATGAAGGTGGAAATAAAGGAGATATAAAATATCTATAGAATTTAATTGGAATAATAAACAACTTTACTATCATTGAATTTATATATTATTTTCTTTGAAAACTNCCTTAATAGCATTATCTAATGCAATAACNTCAGTATTATTACTTCCAATTCTTCTTACTGAGACTGTTTTGTCTGCCACTTCTTTTTTGCCAATAGCAAAAATTATTGGAACTTTTTTTGAGCTATGTTCCCTGATTTTATAGCTTATTTTTTCATTTCTGATATCAACTTGACATCTAACTCCTATTTCCTTGAGTTTTTCCATTATTTCTTTTGCATAGTCATTGGCATCTGAAACAATTGACGCTATGACAACTTGTTGAGGAGCCATCCAAAANGGAAGTTTTCCTGAATAGTTTTCAATTAAAATNCCAATAAATCTNTCGAATGATCCCAAAACAGCTCTATGAATCATAACTGGGTTATATTTTTTCCCATCTTCGGCTATAAACTCTGCATCTAATCTTTCTGGNAGATTGAAATCAGCTTGAAAAGNACCACATTGCCAATCTCGTCCAATAGCATCTGTAAGAACAAAGTCTAATTTTGGACCGTAAAATGCTCCCTCACCATTTACCACTTCATAGGGGTATCCTAGTTTTTTNATTGCTGATTCAAGTGCAAATTCTGCTTTATCCCAAACTTCATCCGTACCTACCCTTACCTCTGGTCTTGTTGAAAGCTTNATATCAAAACTCTCAAAACCCAAATCACTATAGACTTGAGATAAAAGCTCAATGAACTTGCCAGTTTCAGATTCAATTTGATCCTCAGTACAGAATATATGTCCATCATCTTGAGTAAATCCTCTCACTCTCATCAAACCATGCATAGTGCCAGATGGTTCATACCTATGACAGGAACCAAACTCCGCATATCTTAGTGGGAGATCTCTATATGATTTAATACCCTGATTATAAATTTGGACATGACAAGGACAGTTCATTGGTTTTAGAGCATTTATTCTTTTTTCATTTGCATGCTCTTCATCTATCTCAGTAATAAACATATTCTCACGATACTTATCCCAATGCCCTGAAGCTTCCCATAATTTTCTATCTACTACCTGTGGNGTATTAATTTCGAGATAATCGTTTTCTTCAAGCTTATCTCTNATAAAGTTCTGTAATTGTCTATATATTGTCCATCCATATGGATGCCANAAAACCATACCGGGAGCTTCTTCTTGAAAATGAAATAAATCCATTTCCTTTCCAAGTTTACGATGATCTCTTTTTTCAGCTTCCTCAATAGAATTTAAGTAATTAGCTAACTCTTTTTTTGAGGTCCATGCAGTACCATATATCCTTGTAAGCATTTTATTTTTTGAATCACCTTTCCAATATGCACCTGAAATTTTTGTAAGCTTAAATGATCCAATGAAGCTTAAATTAGGTAAATGAGGGCCTCTACATAAATCAACAAAACTTTCATCATCTTGATAATATAATTGAAAGCCATCTTCTTGATCAGAGTCATTAATAATTGATTCTTTATAAGGTTCCTTTAATTTCTTAAATACTTCGAGAGCATCTTTTTTTGAAAAAAGTTTTTTGGTAATTGATGAGCCTGANTTAATAATTTTTTGCATTTCTTCTTCAATATTCTTCAAGTCATCTATTGAAATGGGCTCTTTTGTTTCTATGTCATAGTAAAAACCATCATCAATTGTTGGACCTATTGCAAGGAGAGAGTCTGGATAAATTGTTTTAACTGCCTTTGCGAGAACTTGAGCCGTCAAAGTGTGCCTCATTATTTCAAGGCCTTCTTCTGAATCAATTGTAATTATAGAAACTTCTGAATTTTCATCTAAGATATCAAACAGATCTTTTTGCTCCCCATCAACAGCTATCGCTACAGCAGATTTAACCAAACCAGGACCAATATCTTTAGCAAGATCATATCCTGTGGCACCAGAAGGCAATTCTCTAACACTTTTATCAGGCAAAATAATCTTCATACAAATATTATAGATTGGTTATAGATTTTTTTATAAATTATTTTATTGGTAAATAGACAACTGTGTTTGTAGATAGGATCATTATGAAGATTAAACATGTAACAATAGGGCCCAAAAAAACTCTGCCGGTCATATCAAAAAAGACTCTATGAAAATATGGCAGAATAAACATCATAGGAACTATTCCAAATAGGAGGTTTACGCTCAACCAATTTGTTGTCCAAAAAACNGTTCCTGAAAAAGCATAAGTTGTATATTGAATGATAATNATCATTATTAGTCCGAGTGAATTTGCAATCCCAGCAATTAATTTCGTCTTCCATTCAGGTTGACCCTCAAAACGCATTGATCCATTTANTCTTAATGAATTTGAAAAGAAAAATATAAAAAATAAAGGAAAATACATTGCAAGAACTATAAGCATTTCTATTTGAAAGACTCTTATACCCATAAACCAAAACCTGTAGTCTATATGGAAAAAATAATATATAANAAACAATATTAAGTAAAAAATGCTAAAAATACTGAATGCTAATAAAAGGGTTTTTGTAAATTCATTCAAGTTAATTGTTATTCCCCATGAATCTCTACTTACTCCGCTTCTTTTTCCAAACAATTGATATGAAATAAAAAAAATACAAAGCCCCACAGCCCCATTGAAGGCTGCCCAAAGCATTACTGAATTATTCATTCTTTGTGGAAAAAACCATGTCAACTGCCGATTTGCTGATTCATGAAATAAAATTTTTGCCACATCTACCATTGGAATGAATGAAAAACATGCTATGAAAGCACTAACAAAAAAAATAGTCCAAAATACTAACTTACCTTTTTTTGATGGGCTTGGTATACCCTTAGGAANATCTTTTATTATGCCGCTAAAAAAACGAAGCCNTANAAGTAGCTTNGTTANTGGTATCAGCATATATAANGAAACTATCATATTTAATAANGTTAAAATTTCTTTAAACTGCCATCTTTGATCGCTAGAATCGATTTCGACTGGAAGATCAAAAACTTTTTTAAAATAATCAATCTGATTAGCGGTTGCTACTTTGCTGTATGGTTGAAATGGATGGAGAAGCTTTTCATTAAAAATAACTCTAAGAGTTCTATCAGACTTATTGCCATAATANTTACCAAGCTNAACTTTATTAATTTTTGCACTTTCAGGCAAAACAGCATTAACTGTTCGAAGAGATTCTGGAGCTATTTTCATATTTGCAGCACTCCATCCTTTTAATTCATTTCTGAATGCACCTTCATCATAAAGAGCATAACTAATTCCCATATTNGATTTTGACTCTTTTAAAATATCATCACGAAGAGTTAAAACATATCCTGAAACATAAACTGAATGTAACTTGCTATTAGTTCCATTTTTTGAAGCCTCTTTGCCAAAATAATTAACTCCTCTTATNGCAGCATTACCTCCCATTGAATGTCCAGTAGCTCCTATNAGATTAGAGTTCACAAATGGGAAATTTCCCTCAAATGCATAATCAACTAAACCAAACATCCCATATCCTTGCGTTGTTGCAGCCCTTCTGCTTGTAGATGACGACGACATACCCTGTGCATATGGATCAATTAAAGCAACTACGATATCCCTTCTTGATANTTCGATAGCAATNTTTGATAAGGCTTCTTTTGATCTTTGAAAGCCAGGAACAACAACTATAAATGGTAATTGATTTAATTTTGTCGCAATCTTAGGTTTNTATAAATCGTAAACTAAAGTNTGGCCATCAGCGGTGTCAAGTTTCATTAACTTGATTTCTACTTTNCCAAAACTAGTTTGAATTAATGANGCAATAAAACTTGATACAANTAAAAAGATCAAGCAGATAAATAATGATTTATGCTTTTTAATATAGTTAAACATTTGTCTAAAAAATAAAAACTAATTCTAATGCCTTCTGATTTAAATGGATATAACAAATCCTTTGCAAGTATTAGCTAAATTCTTTTTTCATGAAGAAACNNCCAGAACAAAAAACTAACCATACATTTTTCTTACGTCTGTTAAATTTTTAAAAAAAAGAGTCCAATTTTCTATATCTGCTGATTTTGGTGAACAACCAAATAACTTATTAAAAATATATATTATAAATATTGAGGAAAATAGAGCCCTATATGAATGGTTATCCCTCTGGTACTTCCACATAGAGCTAATCAATTGAGCCTCAAGCCCTTTTTTTGCACACAATGAAAGTTTATTTGTCTCTAGCAAATTAATACATGTAAAAAATCTGTCATGATGTTGTTGATTTGTNTTCTGAGAGAGACTTAAATGCGATCTTGATTCTAAAAAATAAATATAAGATTCAAGGTAAACCATGCTTTTACTTTTTAAAGCAAGCCTTAAAGGTAATGACTGATCTTGAATAAATACNTTTTCATCNGCGCCTCCTGATTCATGCCAAAGTTTTTTCTTTACCAAAAATCCCATATGACATATTTTTTTTTGAACACAAAATTCAAAACCTTTTAAATTTTGAAAAAACTTTTCATCATTTAAATGAATTATCTTTTTTGGAAAGTTCGAAACTCTTTTAGATTTTCCAAATAATAGATCAGCATTATGTTTTTCCTGCATTTTTAAAATTGTCTTTGTAAAATCTACTGGAATATAGTCATCGCCATCAATTGGAATTAGAAATTCTCCGAGAGCATCTTGTGCTGCTTTATTGATTGATTTNGACGGCCCAATATTTCTTTCATTTGAAAATATTTTTATCCTACTGTCATCTTTTTGTAGAGCTTTTATTTTTTTAACAGAGTTATCTGAAGAGAAGTCATCATAGCAAATGATTTCAAATTCAATATTTTGAAGCCCCTCTTGATTTTGAATTGACTGAATGGTTCCTTCAATTGAAGTCTCTTTGTTAAAGACCGTAATTAGATAGCTAATTAACATATTTAGTAAATCTCATTCTTCCATTCATAATTCTCTGAAAAATCNTTATTGTAAATTGCCTCTAGCATGAATTTTGCGATTCTCTCAGACGAATAAGAAAAATGAGCTTTTTTGAATCCAGCTTGTGCAATTTCTTTGGCNATATCTTTATTTTCATGATAATAATTTAATTTTTCTGCAAGTTCTTCAGGCTCATTAAAAATGATAATTTCGTTCTCATTAAATAACTTTGAAATGCTTGGAAAGTCTTGATTAAAAGTTAAAAGTCCGTTTCCGGTCAGCTGGGATATCCTATCTGATGAGTAAAAATCATATGTGTTAGGAGAAAATTTTGAAATATTAATAGCAAATTTCGTTTGAGATAGGACTTTATAATATTCGGCTCCAAATACTTTTGGCTTTCCAAGAGATCCAGCTATAAACCAATTAAGTTTAGGTGTTAACTCAATAACCTTTTCAAGGAAACTTCTTCGATTTGAATATCTCTTATCGCTACCGCAATACATTACATCATATTTATGATTCTCCTCTAAAAAACTCTTATGGAAATCAATACTNCTATCCGTGGGATTTGGAAAAAAAGCAATTNTAGGTAAATCTTTGAAGCTTTCCTTTAATACTTTTATAGTATTACCTCCAGATGTCATAAATAAAATATCAATGTATTTTTGTAAAATATTATATCTATTCATTCGATCTAATTCAGGAGGATCAACATACCAAGAAGCTATTTTTGCCTTTGGGCAAAGTGATTTAATTTTTTTCATTACCTCATCTGATAAATTTACATGTCCAATTAAAATTATTTCAGGTTGAAAGTTTTTTATAGTTGAAAAGAGTATCTCATGACCTTTATNTTTAAAAAATTTTCTNCTTTTAATTAAACTGTTCATTCTAATAATATCGTTATAGCTAAATTCCTTAACAATATTGTTATTTTTTATGAGGCCGTCTGAAATTTTCCTATCGCAAGAATAAAATGATAAGGAGTANGATGTAAGATCAAAACCGGCAAGATGAAATATTCTTTTATTAGTAATCATTATTTTTAATAATATAGTACATCATGAGAATGAGAGAACATAAAAAAAGCTGGCATTAACCAGCTTTTAAAATAATTTTTNTTTTTTTATTGTACGCGCACCATAATATCATCAGAATGTGACAGTATGTCTAGCTTTTGTTGTGAAAGCTCTGTGACTANAGGGCCAAGAACTTTCTGCTTAACTGCAAAGTCAGCATAATTTTGAAATCCGCAAACTATTTGCCACTCAAGGCCTGGCCCCCAAACATGTGACATCATATTGCAACCACCAAAAGCTTGGTCGTAAACTTCAAAAATTGTATTTGCATGTTTTGCTCTTTCTTCAATGGTTAGATAGGGTCCAAATGAATATGTTGCCATAACTAAATATTGTGAAGGCTTTAGATTTTTTTTATCAACTGAAACAAGCCTATCTTCATGATCNCCATATAGTTGTCTAACATCAGAATTATTGCTGTTATCATTAATTTCAGCAAATTGCTCCCAACTATCAAAATAACAATAACTGTAGAATGCTCTATCGCCTCCAAAGGCATGTCTTAATAGTCCACAATTGTTATAACCTTGTTTTTTAAGATCTTTTACATTATTTAGNAGGCTTCTTGACAAAGTTGCTGGGTTTGATCCAGCCGGCATTGTGTAAGTTGATAAGTATGCAAAATTATTTGCATATTTTTTTTCCATNTGATTCTCNTTTTCATGATGGCCGCTTGNTAAGAACAAGCTAACAGATGTTAAAAATATTCCAAAAAAAATGTTTTTCATTTATCTCTCCCAATTTAATNAAAGCTAATAGTATCACTAAAAAAAGAGTTTTNTATATTTGGATCTAATTTAAGGAACTAACCAGGATGATTGATATTTATCATCCCATTTATGAATTGCTCTTCTATGACCCGAGCTCTTCAAATACAAAAATTCAAGANNGTTAAATTTAAATATGATTACNGCAAAATTTTTATACCCTTCCTCAACTTCATAATCAGTTACATCATAATCTGAAGGGTTTTTAATCTCTTTTGAAGANCCATCTTTTACCGAATAACATTTTTTTGAACGAGACGTTGATTCATTCCAAGCATTCAATGTAATTTCATCATCTATATGAACACTCGCTTGACCTTGCATCTTGATTTGTATCTTCAGATCTGGATCGTAACCAATGACAGTTGATGATGAATTATTGACTAAATTCTTTATTTTTGCTGCTCTGTTGTCGGTATGAAAACGAAGAATTTTTTTATCGAAGTTAAATTCTCTTAAAACCATCACCCGAGAAACAATTTTGTTGTCACATATTGTCGATATCACCGGAGTGTGAAATAAAGTTAAAGCATTTGGTACAGCTTCAGATAAAATAAGTTTTGCGCTCTCAAGGGTATCATTAATGTCCGTGTATGAATNCGGTAGCTGTTCTTTCAAGTTCATATCAATTATTTAATTTTCCAAGAAGTGCCACTTGGAGTATCTTTTATTTCAATTCCTTTATCTTCAAGTTTAGCTCTNATTTGATCTGCTAAATCAAAGTTTTTGTTATCTTTGGCTTTATTTCGCTCTTTGATCAAGCTTTCAATTTCTACATTTAACTCATCCGAAACTTGATTAAAAGATGTGTCTTCGAGGATCCCTAAAACTTTCGAAATCATTAACAATTTAGATTTAACTAAAACCTTTTCAGACTCATTTGATGAGTCTTCAAGTTTAGTTAATTTGTTTACTTCAGAAATTAAGCCTGGAGTGTTGAGATCATCAAAAATTATTTCNATGCCCTCAAAATTCTGCTTATCTGTGTTTGTTGAAATATCTTTTAATTTATAATGGAGTTCATAAAGTTTATCCAATAATTTTTTTGATTGATGGATAACATTTTCATTCCAATCAAGACCTTGCCTATAGTGAGATGACAAAAGTGCCAGCCTTATAACTTCACCATGGTATTTCTTTGTAAGGTCGTTAACTAAGATAATATTTCCNAGAGATTTCGACATTTTTTCACCATCTATCGTTACAAAACCATTATGCATCCAATATTTNGCATATGATTCTGGTTTGTCTTCGTCCGCTGAAGAGCAACAACTTTGTGCGATTTCATTTTCATGATGAGGAAAAATTAAATCTCTGCCACCTCCATGAATATCAAATGGTAATCCAAGAGTTTTTTCTGACATTGCAGAGCACTCTGTATGCCAGCCAGGTCTTCCATAACCCCATGGTGAATTCCATCCAGGTTGATTTTCTGTGCTTGGTTTCCATAAGACAAAGTCTGCTGGATCTTTCTTAAATGAAGCAATTTCTACCCTGCTTCCAGCAATTTGCTCATCCCTGTTTCTATTTGATAAAAGACCATAATTCTTATAGGAGGGGACATGAAATAATACATGTCCTTCTTTCTCATATGCAAAGTCTTTTTTTAATAGATCATTAATAAGATCTATCATTTCAGGTATATATTCAGTCGCTTTTGGTTGAATGTCTGGAGGTAAGACATTTAGCCTTGCCATATCATCATTATATATTTTTGTATATTTTTCAGTAATGGATGATATTGNAATATTTTGATTATTTGCAGCCTCAATTATCTTGTCATCGATATCGGTAATATTTGATACGTAAGTTACTTTGGGATAAATAATTTTTAAAGTTCTTACTAAGGTATCGAAAACAACTGCCATTCGTGCATTACCAATGTGAGCATAATTATATACAGTAGGACCGCATGCATATATTTTTAAATGATTAGGGTTAATTGCTTCTAATCTTTCTTTATTTCCATTTAATGTATTAAATAAATGGAATGGTTGAATATTACTCATAAATTTATTCTAAACTAATAACGTCTAAATCCCTCAATGCATTTAGCAGAGGTAACAGCGGCATTCCTCTTACAGTATGAGAGGAGCCATTGACATATTCAAAAAGCTGGCATCCTAGCGATTCAAATTTATATGAACCTGCAGCATTTANAGGGTTTTCTAATTCGACGTAATTTATAATCTCTTTTTCAGTCANATCATGCATTTTGAGNTCNACTGTTTCAGAGTATTCCCATAAGCATTGATTATTTTTTAGGATACATACTCCGCTGTGTTGATAATGTTTTTGATTTGATAAAGTTTTAAGACTTTCAATAGCTTTTTCTTTAGATCCTGGTTTATGAAGAAGCATTTTGCCTAAAGCACACATTTGATCTCCACCAATT
>PBKI01000004.1 GCA_002721385.1 Gammaproteobacteria bacterium | reverse complement strand
CGAATCTTACTACCCCGACCAAGCGCCTGTAGCTCAGCTGGATAGAGCAACTGCCTTCTAAGCAGTGGGTCAGGAGTTCGAATCTCTTCAGGCGCGCCAATTTTTTTATATTATGTATAAAGTTGCTGCNATATATAAATTCTCTAAAGTTTTAGATCCATTAACGTTCCATAATAAAATTCGCAACAAGTTAAAAGAATTATCAATACATGGAACAATATTAGTTGGTCAAGAGGGAATTAATGGAACAATTTCAGCTTCAAGCAAATATANACTTTCTTTAGCATTAAATTTTATTCAAAGTAATGAAGGTTTTGATAATTTGGANATCAAATGGTCTTCGTCTAAAAAAAACCCATTTATNAGACTNAAAGTAAAATTAAAAAAAGAGATAGTTACAATTGGTGATGAATCAATCGACCCAACTGAGATAGTTGGTGAATACGTTGATCCAAAAGACTGGAATAATCTCATNCAGCATAAAGATACAATTATCATAGATACGAGAAACAANTATGANCATTCTATTGGCACATTTAAAAATTCTTTAAATCCTAAAACAACAAAGTTTAGAGAATTTCCAAAGTGGATACATAAACAAAAATTTACAATTGAGGAAAAAAATAATAAAAATATAGCAATGTTCTGTACCGGGGGCATAAGATGNGAAAAAGCATCATCCTTGATGAAAAAACATGGCTTTAAGAATGTTTACCACTTGAAAGGAGGAATCCTTAAATATCTTGAGTCCATACCAAAAAATAAAAGTAGATGGAAGGGTGAGTGCTTTGTATTCGATGATCGTGTATCGGTAAAACATGATNTATCGGAGGGTACTTACGATATGTGTCATGGTTGCAGAATGCCAATNACCAGNACAGATAAGGAATCTNATAAATACATTCAGGGAGTGGCTTGCCCAAACTGTTTTGATAANACTTCAGAAAAGCAGAAATNAAGATATATGAGNAGACAAAAACAAATTGACTTGGCTAAAAAAAGAAATCAAAAACATTTGGGACCTAAANAAGAGGTACTTAATTAGATTTTATGAAATATCCAATTTTATACTCATTTAAAAGATGTCCATACGCGATGCGATCAAGAATGGCTTTAAAACTAACGAATGTTAGATGTGAAATTAGAGAAGTNCGATTAAATAATAAGCCAGATCATATGCTTAAAGTTTCACCAAAAGGNACTGTTCCAGTTTTAATATTAAAAGAAAAAATCATTGATGAAAGCATAGATATTATAAACTGGGCCCTAAGCAAGGTTGATGTTTTCAAAGNTAATCTTAAAAACGACGAATATAATTTATCAGAAGAACTGATACANAATTTTGACAAAAAATTTAAGTATCATCTTGATAGATATAAATATTCGAATAGATACAAAGACATAGACAAGGAATTTCATCGAAGGGAGTGCAAAAGGATATTAGTTAATTTAGAAAATTTGATATCTGATGCTGAATGGTTTTTTGGAAATAAACTGAATAAATTAGATATTTCAATTCTGCCATTCATAAGGCAATACAGAATAGCTGANCCCGCATGGTTTGATTCTCAAGAGGATATTTATAAAGTTAAGAAAGTTTTAAGTAATTTTTTGGAATCAAAACTGTTCAAAGACATAATGCACAATTATGAGGTTTGGGAAGAGGGGTCAGAATTAGTTTACTTTCCGCTTAAAAATCTATAAGCCAATAAAATCATATGAAAGTGCTATTTTATCAATAGCAACCTTAAAAGCTGCTGTNCTAAAATCAGGTATTTTATCGTTCTCTAAGAATTCCTTTTTAACACTNTGAAATCCATCTATCATCATATCATCAAGTCCTGATCTTATAAGATCAATCTCTTCGATACCTTCCATGAAATTAGCTTTGTACTTCTTTGGCATAGACTTTCCTGTCATTGTTTCAATAGCTTCAATCAAATTATTTATTTGCAATTGATTCCTTCGTTTTTCAAGCCTACCAAATCTTATATGTCTAATATTTTTAACCCACTCAAAATAACTTACAGCAACTCCTCCAGCATTAGCAAGAATATCCGGAATCACAAAAATTTTATTTCTTTTTAGAATCTGATTACCCTTATAGCTAATTGGTCCATTTGCCGCCTCTACAATCAATTTAGCAGATATATCTTCGGCATTTTTCTCTGTTATTACATTTTCACGCGCAGCAGGAATAAGAATATCGCAGGACCTTTTAAGCAATAATGATGAATCCTTAACAAATGAGGCTTTAGGATAATTTTTAAAAGATTGATGTNTAGAAAAGTATTTTTTTGCATGCTCTACATTAATACCTTCTTCATTNTATATTCCACCGTTAAACTCAGAGATAGCTATTAATTTAACATTATCGTCTTCTGTTAAAAATTTAGATAAGTTATATCCAACATTACCCAGGCCTTGAAGAATAAATGTTTTAGTTGATAAATNATCATCTAATTTTACTAAATTAAGAAGTTCAGGATTCCTAAAAAATTCTCTTACGATATATTGAACACCTCTTCCAGTTGCTTCCTCTCTTCCAACAAGCCCGTTTTTATTAGTTGGTTTTCCAGTAACACATGCAGCACCGTTTATGTCAGCAGGATGAATTTTTCTGTACTCATCTGCTATCCATGCCATCTCTCTTGAAGAAGTTCCAATATCTGGAGCAGGNACATTCATGGAGGGACTAATTAAATCTCTTTTTATAAGCTCTTGAGCAAATCTTCTTGTAATTTTTTCTAACTCATGTTGTTCCCATTTGGATGGATCAATTTTTAGACCACCTTTTGAGCCTCCGTAAGGAACATTTATAATTGCGCACTTGTATGACATTAACGCAGCCAAAGCTTCTACTTCTTCTGCATGTGTATCTAGATCAAATCTTATTCCACCCTTTGTTGGTTCCATGTGCTCAGAGTGCACCGAACGCCATCCTTCAAAAGTAAAAATTTCTCCTCTAAGCCTTACACCAAACCTGACAGTGTAAGTTGAATTACAGGTAACTATTTTATTTGATAGCCCGTCGGGTAAATCAGTATACTTAAGTGCTTGATTGACGTATTTAGTGGTATCTGAAAGAAAATTATTCATATATCCTTAATCTAACTATTTTAGAATTCTAGTTCATTTGTAAATGTTTTGAAATCTTCTNTTTTATTTTNATCTAACATTTTATTGTATCTAGCAATCAATAACTTATTTTTACATATATATAAATTTATTAAAAATAGACAACAAAATGAAATGCTTTAAAATACCGAAGCTCGTGGCGGGCGTAGCTCAGTTGGTTAGAGCGCTGGATTGTGGCTCCGGAGGCCGTGGGTTCGAACCCCATCGCTCGCCCCATTTATCAGGAAAATTATGAAAGTAAATGTAAAAAAATTAANAGATCTAGAAAGAAAAATTACAATTTCTGTTGATACAGAAGAGTATGATTCTAAATTTAAAAATAAAATAAAAAATATTAAAACAAAAGCTAAAATTGATGGTTTTAGAAAAGGTAATGTGCCAAACGAGGTATTAGAACAAAGATATGGCCAAACAATTCATGCTGAAGTAATTAATGAACTCATTCAAGAGTCATACCCTAAGGCACTGACTGAAAATAGTATTAGACCTGCTTCATCACCNCAGGTTGTTATTGATTCTGAAGATCCAAAAAAACAAATAACTTATTCTGCAACTATTGAAGTTTTTCCTGATATAACACCAAAATTTTCTAGATGGAGTTCTTATGAAGAGTGCAGTATTGAAGTAGAGGATTCAGACATAGACCTAGCAATAGAGGATATCAAAAAAAGATATGGTGAATGGAAGGATGTTGATAGGAANGCAAAACCTGATGATCAAGTTGTAATTGATTTTTTGGGTAAGATTAATGGTGATGAATTTGAAGGAAACTCTGCACAAGACTTCAACCTTGTTTTAGGTAGTAACTCTATGATTCCNGGATTTGAAGATGCAATNATTGGAAAAAAACCATCAAAATTCACAATAGATTGTAAGTTTCCTGATGATTATTTTAAGAAAGATCTTGCGGGAGTTGATGCTAAATTTGAAATCGAACTAAAAAANGTTCAAGAAATTACTGAAGCAAAAATTAATAAAGATTTATTTGCAAAACTTCAGATGGACATAAAAGATAAGTCTGAATTTAAAAAAGAAATTACAAATAGAATGGAAAACGAAGTTATTCTTCAAGAAAAAGATCTTACTAAAGAATCCATATATGAGGTTTTACTTAAAACTAACAAATTTAAAGCTCCAATCTCAACTATTAATGAACAAGCTGACTTGATGAGAAAAGATGCTCTAATGCGGATTGGTCATACTGAAGAAAACGCAGGAGATGATTTATTTCCAATTGATACTTTTCTTGATAAAGCTGAGAAAAGAGTAAAACTAGATTTACTTTTTGCTGAATTAATTAAACATTTTAAAATTTCTGTTGAGAAAAAAAACATTGATGATTTTATTGATAAAGAATCTAATAGATATAAAGANCCTGATCAATTNAAACAATGGGTCTCAGCTCAGCCTCAACAACTTGAACAATTTAAAATGATAATTTTAGAAGAGCAATTAGTTGAAAAATTAAAAAATGCACTTAAATCAAAGAAGAAAGTGATAAAATTTTCTGAACTCGCAAAGAAAAAGGTTTAAATATGTCAATTAATAATTCTGCTTTAATTCCAATGGTTGTTGAACAGACTCCAAGAGGCGAACGTTCATTTGATATTTATTCAAGGCTNTTGAAAGAAAGAGTTATTTTTCTATCAGGTGCAATTGATGATTACATTTCAAATTTGGTTGTAGCACAGTTACTATTTCTCGAATCTGAAAATCCTGAAAAGGATATATCCATATATATTAATTCGCCTGGAGGAAGCATTTCAGCTGGACTTGCAATTTATGACACTATGCAATTCATTAATCCATCAATATCTACAATGTGCATAGGTCAGGCGGCTAGTATGGGTGCTCTTTTGCTTGCTGGAGGTGATAAAGGAAAAAGATTTGCTCTTCCTAATTCCAGGATTATGATTCATCAACCTTTAGGAGGGTTTCAAGGTCAAGCTTCTGATTTTGAGATTCATGCAAAAGAGATTNTGCATATGAAAAAAATCGTTAATGAAATTTTATCTAAACATACAGGTCAAACGATTAAAAAAATNGAGAAAGACACAGATAGAGATAACTTTTTAGATGCCAAATCAGCTAAATCATATGGTATTGTTGATAAGATATTAGAACAAAGAGGTTAATGAATGGCAGAAGCAACNGCAAACGATAAATTAAATTGTTCATTTTGTGGCAAAGTNCAAGATGAAGTTAAGAAACTTATTGCTGGGCCAAGTGTTTACATTTGTAATGAATGCGTAGATCTTTGTAATGATATTATTGAAGAAGAAATTAAAAGTGAAGAAGAGAATCCATACGATAAATTACTTTCGCCACTTGAAATATATAATCAACTTGACGACTATGTTATTGGTCAAGAAAAAGCTAAAAAGGTTTTATCTGTAGCAGTATATAATCATTATAAAAGATTAAAAAAACCTAGTTCTAAAGATAATGTTGAACTTCAAAAAAGTAATGTTTTATTGTTAGGNCCAACCGGAAGCGGCAAAACACTTCTAGCTCAAACTTTGGCTAAAATCCTTAACGTTCCATTTACAATCGCAGATGCAACNACCCTTACTGAGGCTGGATATGTTGGAGAAGACGTTGAGAACATAATACAAAAACTNTTACAAAAAGCGGATTATGACCCTGAAAAAGCGGAGCTAGGTATTGTCTATATTGATGAAATTGATAAGATTGCNCGTAAATCAGANAATCCATCCATTACAAGAGATGTTTCGGGTGAGGGAGTTCAACAAGCACTTCTAAAGCTTATCGAGGGGACTGTGGCATCGATNCCACCTCAAGGAGGAAGGAAACATCCACAACAAGAATTTATTCAAATAGATACTTCAAATATNTTATTCATCTGTGGTGGAGCATTCTCTGGACTAAATAAAGTAATTGAGCAAAGAACTAGCAATGTAGGAATAGGATTTAGTGCTGATGTGGATAATAAATCAAATGTAACTCCATTAAAAAATAATGTTGACGATCTTCAGCCTGAAGACCTTGTTAAATATGGATTAATTCCAGAGTTCGTGGGCAGGCTTCCAGTAATTTCTAATTTGCATGAACTTGATGAAGATGCATTAGTAAGAATTCTTAAAGAACCCAAAAATGCATTGGTTAATCAATATAAACATTTATTTGAAATTGATGAAGTNGAACTNACCTTTAGAGANGAAGCTCTAAAAGAAATTGCAAAGCAAGCAATCTTGAGAAAGACAGGTGCAAGAGGTCTAAGATCAATAATGGAAGAGCTACTAATGGAGACAATGTTTGATTTACCCAACCCAGATCTAGAAAAAATTATTATTGATGAGAATTCTGTTATTTCCAAGACAGAACCAATAAAGTTGTTAAAAACTAATTCAAAAAAAACCTCCTCAGGTAATTGATATTTAGCTAATTACCCTTATATTTAGTCTATGGCTGAAATTAAAATTGATCTTCCAATCATTCCACTTAGAGATGTAGTTGTTTTTCCAGGAATTGTTACAACACTATTTGTTGGGCGCCCTAAGTCTGTCGAAGCTTTAAATGTAGCAATGTCTTCTAATAAAAAACTAGTGCTTGTAAGCCAGAAAGACGCATCTAATGAAGACCCAGATGTAAAGGATTTATACAAATTTGCATCAATCTCAAANCTCCTTCANTTAATAAAACTTCCAGATGGAACTATGAAGGTTCTTGTTGAGGGGCATAAGAGATGTTCCATTGAGAAAATTAGCAACAATACCAAGCATTCAATTGCAACCGTTATTGAAAAACATGATGAGATTTTATCTGATCNAGAATCTGTAAATTTANTTAGGCTTATTAAAGCTAAGTTTGAAGATTATATTTCCATTACAAAAAGAATTCCTCCGGAAATCGTCTCGACTGTTGATTCTCTTGATGATCTTTCAAGATTAATTGATACAATTACTGGTCATCTACCTATAGATACATCAAAAAAACAAGAAATTCTAGAAACATTAAATTTAAAAGATCGATCAGAAAAAATTCTTACTTTCCTTGAATCTCAACTTGATGTAGTAGATGTTGAGAAAAAAGTTCGAGATAGGGTAAAGAAACAAATGGAAAAATCTCAAAGAGAATATTATCTCAATGAACAAATTAAAGCTGCACAAAAAGAACTTGGAGAAATTGGTGAAGAGGGTGATGAANTAGAAAATCTTGAAAAGAAAATTCATGATGTTGGAATGACAAAAGAAGCTCTAAAAAAAGCCAAAAGTGAGTTAGCAAAATTCAAACACATGGCCCCTTCGTCTGCTGAGGCCTCAGTTGTAAGAACGTATCTTGATTGTTTGGTAGATGTACCATGGAAAAAGAAATCTAAAATAAAATCTGATATTAAAGCATCAATGGATATTCTTGAAGCTGATCATTATGGGTTAGAAGAGGTTAAAGAAAGAATAGTTGAATATCTGGCAGTTCAAAAACGAGTGAAAACAATGAAAGCACCTGTTTTATGTCTAGTTGGACCTCCNGGTGTTGGGAAAACATCACTCGGAGAATCGATCGCAAGGGCTACCAATAGAAAGTTTGTAAGAATGTCCTTAGGTGGCGTAAGAGATGAGTCAGAGATAAGAGGTCACAGAAGAACATATATTGGTTCTATGCCAGGAAAGATTATTCAAAAATTATCAAAANTTGGCGTAAAAAACCCACTTTTCCTTTTAGATGAAATTGACAAAATTGGCATGGATCATCGAGGTGATCCTGCTTCTGCATTACTTGAGGTTCTTGATCCCGAACAGAACAANACCTTCAGCGATCATTATCTCGAAGTGGACTATGATTTATCTGAAGTAATGTTTGTTTGTACTGCTAATAGTCTTAATATCCCTGGACCANTATTAGATAGAATGGAAATTATTAGAATACCTGGTTATATAGAGGATGANAAAGTAAACATAGCTAACAAATACCTTCTACCAAAGCAACTTACAAGAAACGGTTTAAAAGAAAAAGAAATCAAATTAAGNAAAGATGTAATTTTATCATTAATAAGGTATTACACACGAGAAGCGGGTGTTAGGGGTCTTGAAAGACAAATTTCAAAAATCCTNAGAAAGGTAGTCAAAGAAAGACTTCTTTCAAAAAAAGTTGATAAAGCATCCTTGATAAGTACAAAAAATCTCGAGAAATATTCTGGAGTTAAAAAGTTTAAATATGGCATTGCTGAAAAAGATAATGCCATAGGTCAAGTCACTGGANTGGCATGGACCGAGGTTGGAGGAGAGCTGCTAACAATTGAAGCATCCAACATAGATGGTAAAGGCAGAATAATCAAAACTGGTTCACTNGGCGATGTAATGCAAGAATCAATTCAAGCTGCATTTACTGTTGTGAGATCAAGAGCAGAATCTCTTGGTATAAAATCTAATTTTTATGAAAAGAATGATGTACACATCCATGTTCCTGAAGGGGCTACTCCAAAGGATGGTCCAAGCGCAGGTGGCGCTATGGCTATTTCATTAATTTCTATTTTCACCGGAATTCCAGTCAGGGCAGATACAGCTATGACAGGAGAGATAACATTAAGAGGCCAAATTCTTAAAATTGGCGGACTTAAAGAAAAACTTCTTGCTGCCAAAAGAGGCGGAATTAAAAATGTAATTATTCCTAAAGAAAATGAACCTGATCTCCAAGAGATNCCAACTCAAATNACAAAGTCCCTANATATAATTCCTGTTGAGTGGATAGATGAAGTAATTTCTGCAGCTCTGGTNGAAGAGCCAACACCACTTTCAAAAAAAATTAAAACNCAGAAATCAAAAAATTCATTGAAAACTGAAAATAACCAAGCACACTAAAACCCTTTATTTNCTTGACTTTTAGGCATAAAAAGCTTTNCATAGTATGGTATTTATTANATAAATTTATATAGAGGAGTATTTAATATGAATAAATCAGATTTAGTTGATGCTGTTGCTGGAAGNGCTGATATGTCTAAAGCTGAAGCAGGTCGAGCTGTTGATGCTGTNTTAGATGGAATTTCAGGTGCTTTAGGTAGCGGTGATTCAGTTGCATTAGTCGGATTTGGAACTTTCTCAGTTAGACATAGAGCTGCAAGAGAAGGTAGAAACCCACAAACAGGTGCTGCAATGCATATACCTGCATCAAAAGTACCAGGTTTTAAAGCAGGAAAGGGCCTTAAAGACGTGGTAAAAAATAGCTAAAAAAATTTTTAACTTAAAAAGGGTGCTTACGCACCCTTTTTTTATTCTATAATATCGCAATCATGATGGACTCACTTAGAAACTTTCTTTCAGGACCAAGACTAATAATAGTTGTATTGGTTTGTGCTTTGCCCTTTGTATTTTTGGGTACCTCTTCTTTAACGGGAGTTTTCAATGGATCATATGGAACTATTAACGGTGAAGATGTCACTGAATTGGACATACAAATCGCATCCAATATTACAGTTGATAGATATANAAANTTATATGGCGAAGATTTTAATTTTGATGAGATGAGTGATGAATTTAGAAACGAATCGATAAAACAAGAATTAATAGTTCAAAAATCACTGCTATCTTCAGCACGATCATTTGGTTTAATTAACGAAACAAATACTAAAAATGCAAAGAAAAGCATTGTTAGGAATCCTCAATTTCAGATTGATGGGATATTTGACGAAGATATTTATGAAGCTCAAGTTAAGTCAAATGGATTTACCAAAGAAGACTATATTGAATTTGTGTCAAGCATGATGGCCTCTGAGATTTTCAGAGATGCTATATTCAGGTCTAGTTTTGTTACTGAGTCAGAGATTTTTGAACTTGCAAATTTATTAGAAAAAACCTCTAACTTTGATTTTATTAAAATTGACTTTAATGCCCTNAAAAAAGAAATTATAAATACTGAAGAAGAATTAGTAGAATTTTATAAAGCAAATGAAATTTTGTTCTATACAGATGAAAAAAGAAATTTTAAATACATAGTTTTTAATCAAGATAAATATAAAGAAAACGTTGCAATGCCTGATGAATATCTTGAATCAGAATATAAATCTTATTTATCAAAATTTGAAAATTCTGATCAAATAAGGTTTGCTCATATCATGATTGAAAANAGTAATCACGATTCAAATGAAACAGCTTTAAAAATAATTTCTGATGTAAAAAACAGAATAGATTTAGGNGAATCATTTGATGAATTAGCAAGNAAGTTTAGTGAAGATTTTGTTACCAAAGATATTGGAGGTGACCTTGAATATTTTGAAAAAGATATTTTTCCTGAGGAATTTGATGGAGCAATTAAAGGCTTAGCTGTAAATGAATCTAGCGATATTATTGAATTAGATGATACTTTTCATATTTTAAAAGTTACAGAAGTTATTAAGCAAGAACCTTTATCTGAGGAAGAGGTTAAAGAAAACTTAAAAGTAGAATTAATTGAAAACGAATCTTTTGCTCTGATGAATGATGATCTAGATAAGATCGATGACTTAATTTTTGCAAATGCTACTATTGATGAAATATCAGAAAATTTCTCAATCAAATCTGAGGAAAGTGAACTCTATTCTTTCAATGATTTTAACTTTGATATCAATGATAATCAGATCAAGGAGTATATATTTTCTGCTGACTTATCATCAAATGAAATTAATCTAATTGAGGTGAATGATGGTTTTATTGTTCTATCATTAAGTAGTGTTGTTGAACCAGAGCTTCAATCATATGATGATGTATACAATGATTTGAATGAAAAACTCTCAGAATTTAAGGCTATTGAGAAAATAACTCTTATCAATAGTGAAATAAATGGAATTGTTGATAAAGTTGAGAGATCAGATTTTATTTCGTCCTATCCTTTTATAACAACGGACAGCTTTATAGATGTAAAAAGATATTCATCTTTGTTACCGACTGAAGTATTAAAAGATATTTTCGAAAATAAGGTTAATGAGACTTTAAACATAAAAACTTCAAATCAAGATATCTATATTGTTGATATCAATGATTTTAATGAACCAGATAGCTCAGAATTAAATGAAATTATGGATCAATATAAGATTTATGCTGATGAAGTTTACTTCAGCAAAATGTCACAGATAATTAATGATGATCTATTTAATAAGGCTAATGTCAATTTATCAATTTTTAACTAATATTAACTATGAAAAATAACATATTTTTAGTACCCACTTTTTTAATTTTCTTATTCGGATGTTCTGAGAGCATATCACCAGTTGACTCAGGACTTGAAGACAAAATTTTTCATTATGGAAATGGATCTGAACCTCAAGGTATTGATCCGCATATTGTTACAGGTGTTCCAGAGCACAATATATTAATTTCTTTGTGTGAGGGACTGACAACTGTCAACCCTATGGGCGGTGATAATTTACCTGGCGCAGCAGCATCTTGGACATTAAGTGATGATGGAAGAGAATATATATTTTACCTTAATAAAAATGGTAAATGGTCTAATGGTGACATAGTCACTGCAGATGATTTCGTATGGTCATGGATGAGAATTTTAACTGCTAGTTTAGGATCTCAATATCCAGACATGCTTTACTATGTTGAAGGCGCAAGTGATTATCATAATGGTCTGATAGATGACTTTAATATGGTAGGAGTTAAAGCAATTGATGAATTTACTTTAAAGGTTAATCTCAAAGAACCAACACCTTTTTTCATTGATCTTTTAAGTCACTACAGCACATGGCCAGTTCACAAAGAAACAGTTTTAAAATTTGGAGACATTGACGACAGAAATGGAGAATGGACTAGACCTGGAAATTTTGTTTGCAATGGAGCGTTTAAATTAAAGTCTTGGGAGTTGAATAACAAAATTATAGTTGAAAAAAATCCTTATTACTGGGATGCCTCAAAGGTAAGTTTAAATGAAATGCATTATTATCCTGTATCAAATGTAATGACTGAAGATAGGATGTTTAGAGCCGGGCAACTGCATCTTACGTCAACAACCCCCTCTCAAAAATGTCCAATATACATTGAGGAAAAAAATCCAAATATGAGAATTGATCCATATATGGGCCAATATTTTTATCGTTTAAACATTAATGATCCATTGCTTGAAGATGTAAAAGTCAGAAAGGCATTAGCATACGCAATTAATAGAAAACTTTTGGTTGATAAGGTTACGAAATGTGGCGAGATTCCTGCCTATTCCTTTACTCCTCCTGGATCTAATGGATATCAACCAGAAACTTCTATACCTTTTGATCCAGATTTATCAAAGAAGCTTTTTAAAGAAGCAGGCTATGGACCAAATAATCCTTTTCCAAAGTTAGAGATTTTATTTAATACAAATGAAGATCATAGAAAAATTGCTTTAGCTATTCAGCAAATGTGGCAGCAAAATTTAGGCATTGAAGTTGAATTAGTAAATCAAGATTGGAAGGTATATCTTAGTCGTGAAATGGTAGGCGATTTTCAAGTCTCAAGAGCAGGTTGGATTGGTGATTACCCTGACCCGAATACTTTTTTAGATCTTATGAGACCAAATCGTGGCAATAACAAAAGCGGATGGGAAAATTATGAATATGATTCTTTGCTTGAAATGGCAAACTCAACCAACGACCAAGAAGAAAGATATAAGCTACTTAATCAAGCTGAGAAAATTCTTATCGATGAGATGCCGATAATTCCCTTATATACCTACGTTAAAAGATATCAGCTTTCCCAAGATGTAAAAGGATATTACCCACACATCTTAGACAACCATCATCCTAAGTATATATATCTTAAAAGAGATTAGTATCAAGTGTTATCAATTTTTTTTAAAAGAATAATTCTTGCTATACCTGTTTTATTTGCAGTTGCAACAATTACCTTCTTTCTTATAAAAATTGCACCAGGTGGTCCATTTGATGCAGACAAGGCAGTATCACCACAAGTATTAAAAAATCTAAATGAAGCATACAACTTAGATGCATCAAACTGGGAGCAGTACTTAGATTATATGTCTGGTTTGATAAGGGGAGATTTAGGTCCATCATTTAGATTTCCAGGTCGATCTGTAACCGAAATGATTTCTACAGGATTACCAATAACTTTCGAGTTGGCAATTTACGCAATTTTAATTGCATTATTTATGGGAGTTTTATCTGGTGTTTTAGCAGCATTAAAAAGAAATACAGCATTAGACTTTATTCCTATGGCAGTAGCAATGATTGGTATTTGTGTTCCCACATTTTTAATGGGACCTTTATTGGTATTAATATTTGGTATAAACCTTGAATTGCTTCCAGTATCAGGTTGGGGACAATTACCAGGAGATAAAATATTACCTTCACTCACCCTTGGTTTTGCATATGCTGCATATATTGCAAGATTAAGCAGAGGAGGAATGCTTGAAGTTCTTAATCAGGATTTTATCAGGACAGCCAGAGCCAAAGGCCTTTCAGAGAGAATGGTTGTCATTAAACATGCCATGCAAGGAGGCTTAATACCGGTTGTTTCTTTCTTAGGTCCTGCAATAGCTGGACTTCTAGCAGGATCATTTGTGGTTGAGACAATTTTTCAAATACCTGGCTTAGGTAGATTTTATGTTGAGGCAGCATTCAATAGGGACTATACAATGATTCTTGGCACCACTATTTTTTTCTCAGCAATGATAGTTTTCTTTAATTTGTTATCAGACTTGGCCGCATTATGGCTAAATCCAAGATCAAGAGATGCATGATGGAAAATAGTTCTCTTTGGTCAGATGCCATATATAGATTAAGCAGAAATAAAGCAGCTATGTTTGGTGGCATGGTTCTTATTGTTCTTATTATTTTGGCTATATTTGCTCCTTTTATTGCTCCATACTCATACTCATTTCAAGATTTGAATTTAGGAGCAAGCCCTCCATCTTCAGATCATTTATTAGGAACAGATATTCTTGGTAGAGATTTGTTAAGTAGAATCTTATATGGTGCAAGAATATCTTTGTTAGTTGGTTTTGTTGCAACAGGTGTAGCATTAATAATTGGAGTTTCTTGGGGTATAGTCGCAGGATATATTGGCGGCAGAGTTGATACAATTATGATGAGAATTGTTGATGTTCTTTATGGGCTACCATTTATTATTTTTATCATATTGTTAATGGTAATTTTTGGACGAAATCTCTGGTTATTATTTGGAGCAATTGGCGCAGTAGAGTGGCTAACAATGGCTAGAATAGTAAGAGGACAAGTTATTGGTTTGAAGAATCAGGAATTTGTTTTAGCTGCTAAAGCAATGGGAGTGAGCAATTTTTCAATGTTTAGACGACATCTGCTACCAAATATATTAGGTCCAATTGCTGTGTATGCAACCCTGACAATTCCTCAAGTAATGCTTTTGGAAGGTTTTTTGAGTTTCTTGGGTCTAGGAATTCAGCCACCAATGAGTAGCTGGGGAACTCTTATAAAAGATGGCGTTGAGTCCATGGAAGAGTACAGTTGGCTTCTTATTTATCCAGGCATTACTTTTACTATAACCTTATTTGCATTGAATTTTTTTGGAGATGGTCTAAGGGATGCATTAGATCCTAAAACTTCAGATAATTAAAAAGCTCTAATCGCAATTTTTATAATCTGACCAGGCATTAATTTATTATCTTTAAAGTCGTTAATCTCCTTAATGCTCTTAATTGATACATCAAATAATTCTGATATTTTATATAGATTATCCCCTTGTTTTACTGAGTATAGAATTGTCCTTTTCTTTGATTCAATATTTCTATGAATATTTTTATTTCCAATAGTTAATTGTTGACCAAGTTTGAGGTATGACCTTTCATCAATTGAATTCATTTTTGCAAGATCACTGACAGATAAATTATATTTTTGAGATAGCTGCCATAAGGTATCTCCTTCAGAAACAATATGCATTTCATATGGAATAAAATTATTTGATTTTGTTTTACTTAAGGGTATTAACAGCGTGTCATCAATAGATAAGATATCTTTTTTGAGCAAATTTATTTCTTTGATTATTCTAACCTCAGTGTCATATTTTGAAGCAAGCGCCCATAGACTATCCCCACTTTCAACAACATGAGAAATCCAATTTATTTGATTGGATTCTTTAAAAATATTTACATCATTTATGAAAAATTCATATTCTTTAGTTGGGATATAAAAGATACTTTCATCTTTTGGAGCAGATGCCCACTTTGTATATCCTGCATTAAGTTTATAAAGTAATTCTGGTTTCATATCCAAATATTCGCTTAATGTTAGGACTTCAACCTGACCTGGAATTGATATTTTATGGACGACAGGTTTATTTGGAATATCTGGTAATAACACCCCATATTTTTCTGAATTAAATATTAATTCTTTTAATGCTAGATATTTTGGAATGTAGTTTCTTGTTTGAGAAGGAAGCTCTAATGACCAAAAATCTTTTTCATATCCTTTGCGGAGATTTTTGTTAATTCTTCTATCCAAAAGAGATGGACCGGCATTATATGCAGCTAGTGTAAGTAGGACATCTTGATCGAACCTATTATATAAATATTTAATATAACCTACTGCAGCCGAAGTTGATCTGAAGGGGTCATGCCTGTCTTCATTCCACCAAGTTTTATCTAAATTATATAGACGACCAGTTCTTGGCATAAATTGCCACATACCGACAGCGCCAGACGACGAAATTGAAAAGGGATCATAATTACTTTCAATATATGGAATTAATGCAAATTCATGTGGAAGATTTGCATTATCTAACTCATTTATAACAAAATATAAAAAATAATATGAATCACTCAAATACTTATTAAATTTTTCACTATCCTGAAGATGAATGTTCATATATAAGAGAATTTCTTCGTTAATATCTTGATTTTGTGGAGAAGAATTTCTTTTTATTATTTCCCAAATATTGACGGGAATATTTTCTTCAAAAATATCATCATTTATTTCCTCAACCTTTACTTGCAAAGGCTCATTTTGAATAAATGACTTATCTGTGGTTTCATTTACTGGCAAATTTTGGCAGCTGCAAAGCATTAATAAAATGAATAATTTATTTATTAAAAGTTGTCTTTCCATTTTCTCATAGCTGTAAATATTTCATTCGGATCATTTGAGACATTAAATTTATTAGTAATACTTGCAATAACTTCATCATCATTAAATTTTAAAAATGGATTAATTAATTTTTCATACTCAAGCGTGGTCGGCAAAGATGGAATTCCATTATTTATTTTTTTCTCAACTTCTTTGAATGCATTGTCAATAAAATTATCACTGGGAAGAACCTCTTTAGCAAACTTTAGATTAGATATTGTATATTCATGACCGCAGTACATTTTTGTATTACTTGGAAGTTCACTTAGCCTCTTTACTGATAAAAACATTTGTTCAAATGTTCCCTCAAAAACTCTTCCACAACCTCCTGAAAATAAAGTATCTCCACAAAACAAAACTGGATCTCCTTTGTTTTCTGAAAAGAAAGCTATGTGGTCAAGAGTGTGTCCAGGAACATCAATAACTTGAAAATCTATTCCGATAGCTGAGACCGTATCACCTCCATTAACTCTATGATCAATACCATCAACTTCATTAAAAGGACCAAAAACATCTAATTCATATTTTTTTTTCAAATCAACAATACCACCAGTATGATCAAAATGATGGTGCGTTATTAATATTCCTTTTATATCTATATTTTTGGATTCAACATATTCTATTACTGCACTAGCATCACCAGGATCTACAACCAATGACCCTTCATTAGTTGTAATTAACCAAATATAATTGTCACTAAATGCTTTTATTGGTTGTATGCTTAACATATACGAATTCTAGTTTAATTTTATGAAAACAGTAAATATTTATACTGATGGTGCTTGTAGAGGAAATCCAGGTAATGGAGGTTGGGGTGTCTTAGTAGAATATGGTAATTACTCTAAAGAATATTTTGGTGGTGAAATAAATACAACCAATAACAGAATGGAGTTGATGGCTGCAATTCAGGGACTCAGACTCCTTAAGGAACCATGTAATGTTCTTATTACAACTGATTCAAAGTATGTAATGGATGGCATTGAATCATGGATTGAAAATTGGAAAAAAAATAACTGGAAGAACTCATCAAAAAAGGATGTTAAAAATAAGGACTTGTGGATTCAACTGGATGAATGTGTTTCAAAACATCATGTAGAATGGCATTGGGTGAAAGGCCATTCTGGTCATGCAAAAAATGAAATAGCTGATCAATTAGCTAACAAAGGAATAGATAACTTATAAGATGGCAAAAAAATATATTATTCTCGATACAGAAACTACTGGTCTAGAAGTCAAGGCAGGTCACAGAGTCATAGAAATAGGAGCAGTACTTTTAAATGATAGAAAAAAGTCTGATCAACATTTCCATAGTTATTTAAACCCATCTAGACTAATTGACGAGGAGGCTTCAAAAGTTCATGGCATTTTCAATGAGGACCTTGAAGACAAACCTTTCTTTAATGAAATTGCTGAAGAATTTATTGAATTTATTTCTGGTTCTACATTGGTGATACATAACGCTCCCTTTGATGTTGGATTTCTCAATAATGAATTACATATAGCTTCATCTTCGTATCCAAAACTGGAAGATATATGTGAAATAGAAGATTCATTAACAATTGCAAGAGATAAATATCCCGGTCAAAGGAACTCATTAGATGCATTGGCAACTAGATTTGATGTGTCTGGTTATGACCGAACATTTCATGGTGCTTTATTGGACGCAAATATCTTAGCGGATGTTTATATGTATTTAACAGGCGGTCAAAGTAAGTTTGAATTTATATCAAATGGTGCAGAATCGAATACCAAAGAAGCTGACAACAATAATTCAATTAACATTAGTAATAGTCAATTACATAGAATAAATTCATCGAAAAATGATATAGACAATCATGAAGCTAGACTAAAAAGCATCGAGAATGACAATTCAATAAAAGCAATTTGGAGAAATTTTAATTGAAAAAAGTTATTACAAGATTTGCACCTAGCCCAACAGGAACGCTTCATATTGGTGGAGTAAGAACAGCATTATTCAATTATGTCTTTTCCAAACAAAATAATGGTTTATTTTTAATAAGAATAGAAGATACAGACAAAGAAAGATCAAAAAAAGAATATGAAAAAAATATTCTTGATAGCCTCATTTCAATTGGATTAAAACCAGATAAAGATCCCATTAATCAATCGAACAGGACAGATATTTACAAAGCAGCAGCCCAAAAAATATTTGATTCAGGCAATGCATATTACTGTAATTGTTCTATTAATAGATTGGACGAACTTAGAAATGAACAACAAGCCAAAGGCATTAAGCCAGGTTATGATGGAAAATGTAGAAATCTAAATCTTACTAATAATGGAAATTGTGTCCTGAGATTAAAAACACCACAGAATGGTGAATTGATTATGCGTGATTATGTTCGAGGTGAAATTAGATTCGATAACAAAGAACTTGATGATTTAATAATTTTAAGAAGTGATGGAACACCAACATATCATCTTTGTAATGTTGTGGATGACTACGAACAAGAAGTCACGACGGTCATAAGAGGAGAAGACCATATAAGCAATACTCCAAGACAAATACATATTCAAAATGCGCTAGGATATCCAAGTCTTGAATATGCGCATCTACCATTAGTTCTTGGGCCTGATAAAAAAAGACTATCAAAGAGACACGCAGCAACAAGTCTTGCTGAATACAGACAAGAGGGTTATTTGGATGATGCGATTCTAAATACTTTGGCAAGACTGGGATGGTCTAAAGGAGATAATGAAGTTTTTACGTTGGAAGATTTAATAAGAGATTTTGATATTAATGAGATACAAAAAGCTGGAGCTGTATTTGATAAATCAAAATTAGATTATTTGAATGTTCAACATTTAGCAAAACTATCTACAGATGATTTCAAAAAAACAATACAACCATTTCTTATTGATGCTGATATTGATATTAATTCACATCCTCAGCCTGATAAATTAATAAATGCTATGAGAACTTCTGGAAATACATTACTTGAGATAGCATTGTCGATGAATCCGTATTTCAAAAATATAGAAAAGTATGACGAAAAAGCAATTGGTAAATTTATAAAAGATAAAAATATTTTAATTGATTTAATAAAAATTATTGAGAAACAAGAAATTTGGGATGAAGAATCCTTGGACATAATGCTGCAAGATTTTCAATCATCTAAAAATCTCAATATTCCTCAAGTAAATCAACCGATAAGGATTGCTCTCACAGGTTCAACTCGGTCTCCATCTTTAGGTCTGACAATGTCATTGTTCTCAAAAAATAAAGTTTTATCGAGAATTAATGATCTTTTGAAATTTATCTAATTTCTTTACAGAGTCATCTATGAATGCATATAATTGGTAAGTTTTTTATGACACTTAAGGGGTAAAATATGAAACATTATCGGTATCTATTAACTTTATTAATATCAATGCCATTTTTATTGGTGGCGCAGGATGATTCAGAAGAATCTGATGTTGAGGAAGTTGTTGTAGTCGGGTCACAAATCAAAGGTGCATCAATTACAGGCGCCTTGCCAGTTACAGTATTGTCAGCAGATGATATTGAGATCACAGGATCACTTGATGGCGATGAATTGGTTGAAAATCTTGTAGAACAAGGACTGAATTTTTTTAATGAACAAGAACAAACATCCGGTGGTGTAAATGCTGCTAGAGGTGATTCAGGTGCTTATAACTTAAGAAGCATGGGTGTAGGTAATACTCTTACTTTGCTAAATGGTAGAAGGCTTGTAATGAACGCAGGTTACCAAACTGAATATATCGGTGGAGATTTTGTTCCAACCATGACTGCAAATACAAATGGTATACCTGTCCTAGGACTTGATAGGTTAGAAATACTTAAAGATGGAGCTTCAGCTATATACGGTGCCGATGCAGTTGCAGGCGTTGTTAACAATGTTATACAAACTGACTTCGAGGGTTTAACAATTTCAACAAGAACAACCGGTCATGATAATTTTGACGCTGTAGATACTGATCTAAATGTAAAATATGGTGTATTTCTAAATGATGGCAAAACCAATGTATCTGTTTTCGCTTCTGTGAGAGATAGAGAGCAAATTAGAGCTTGTGAGGATGATAGATGGTGTGATGGGAATTATGAAAGATTCCTCCCTGCAGGATCTCCATTTCTTGGAAAAGGCTTAGATAACACTTACTCAGCTCCTTGGTATCAGTTAGATTTTAATATGAGCAACAGACCATGGGCTGCTTCAAAAGATGATGAAGCTGAAATGGGAATTGTAGGTATTCATCCTGAATGTGACCTTACAACAGGAGTTCCTGGCGTGGCTCATACAGGTTTTGGAACATGCATCTATAATACAGACGGGGGATCATCAAGAACATCACCTCAACAGTTGAGAGACTACAGAGGTGCCATGAAACGTCATAATTTATTCATCTTCATTAATCATGAATTCGATAATGGTACTGAACTATTTACTGAGATATCATCATACGAATCAAAAAGCAGAAGAAGTACTACGCAAGGCAGTTTCAAGTCTGCAATTATAAAAAATATTCCAGCCAATTATTATTGGTTTACCCAACTTCCAGCAAGCATGAACTATAGTAATACCAAGGACGTGGCTATTGATGCTGGTAGACCATACAACAAAGGTCGTTATATTGTTAACAAAAAACATGATTTTAGATATGTTTTAGGCTTTAGAGGTGAATTCAATAATGGTTGGAATTGGGAAACAGCTGTTGTGAACTCAAAAGCAGTCATGCATGACTTAGCAAGAGATAGATTTAGTTATCAAAATTTTTATAACGAATTTGAAAGCGATTTAGTGACAACCGATCAAGTATTTAATATTTTTGATCCAAACTGGGAAACAAATAACGGTGATAGACTTTTTGCTGACGTTAGAAGGGATGACAGATCAACATTAAAAATGTTCGATGCAAAATTTAGTACATCAGAGTTAACTCAGCTTCCCGCTGGACCCGTTGCTATGTTGCTAGGTTTTGAAATCAGAAAGGAAACTTATTTAGATAACAGAGATGATCTACTTGATGGAACAATCAGAAATTCTGATTTTGCTTCTGTATCTTCAACTAGAGACCATCCATTTAGCGCAGTAGCTGTTGGATCAAGTCCAACTGGAGATGTTGAAGGTGAAAAAACAGTAAGATCTTTTTTTGTAGAGTTACAAGTTCCTGTGACTGAAAAAATTGATACACAAATTGCAGTAAGACATGAAAACTTTACTGATTCTAAATCAACCACCGTAGGTAAATTTGCTGTTGGTTACGATGTAGCTGATTGGATAATGATGAGAGCATCAACATCAACTTCATTTAGAACTCCTAATATAATTCAGGTTAATCAAAAAGAAGTTGCTAGAACTGGTACTCGTACAGATGCTTTAATGCAAATTGCAAATTACTATGAGAACAATCAGACGAATGTTGCTACTACTACAAAGAGTGCTTTTATATCTGATTATTCGATACCAAACACTCTCAGATATGCAACTGGTGCTTCAGGCCTATTGCCTGAAGAGTCAACAAACTCATCTGTTGGTTTTGTAATGAACCCAATAATTCCATTAGGTTCTGGAATTGTCATAGATTCGCTTACCATTACATATGATTATTGGACCGTAGAAAAGGAAAATACCATTGGTCTTTTTGGAAGAGGAAATCAAAGCGTTTATGATGTTCTTTTAAGAAAACAACTTGGCGTTGGTGGTGCAACAACTCTTACGCAACTTGAAACATTTTGTGTAGCAAATGCAAATTCGCTTGATGCACAAACTGGAAAATATTACGTACCTGGCTCTAATGTATACAGGGATGCCTATTGGGGTTCATCAGATCAGACAGATGCTCACAGTCAAGCCTTCCTTGACGCTGGAGTTTGTCCAGGAGGAGAACAAGACGTTGTAAAAGATGAGTATTTAAATCTAGCTACAAGAGAAATTAAAGGACAAGATATATCTGTATATTATGATTTTGAAACTGACTTGGGTGAATTTAGAGTTACAGTTCAAAATTCAGAAACTACTGAGTTTTATCAAACTCCTATTGCAAGATTTAATGCAGTTCAATCTGCCATTAATAATGGAACACTTCCAGCATTCTTTAAAGTAGAAGGATATGGAGATATTCTTGCTATTGATACAACTGGACCAAAAGATAAACAAACCGTAAAAGTTAATTATCGAAATGGAAACTGGGGAGCATCATTATCAGCACTTAGAATAGGTGAGGCATATGATCTAGGTGTGGTCTCTACTGCTGGAGATCCATGGAAGATAGAAGCAATGACTACTGCAAACCTAAGTGTTTATAGAAAGTTTGATCTTTACGGAAAGGATGCAAGAGTTAAGCTTATGATTAAAAATATTGCTGATGAGAGAGCGCCATTGGCTGATGGTTATCTTGGATTTATGTCAGACTTTCATAGAGATATTGGAAGACATTATTATGTTGATTTCAAGGTTGATTTTTAATCAGATTTTATTAATTATAAAAGGGAGCTTTATGCTCCCTTTTTTAAATGATTAAAGGAATTAAATATATTGTTGATGAATCATAAAGGTTTTTACATAGGCTTATTAAGTTTCATGGTGATAATACTCATGGGAATACTTAACTTTATTCCTGAAAGCTTGGTTGCTCTGGACGGAAAAAGTTTTTTTATTAAAGATAAAGAATTTTTCATTGTGAGTAAGTCTGCTTGGTTTGTGCTTGGTGTTTTAGTATTAATGGCAATATGGTGGGCAACTGAAGCTATACCAGTCGCTGTCACAGCTTTGATACCTTTAGCACTTTTTCCACTCTTAGATGTTGCTACCTTTCAAGAAAGTGCCACTCCGTTTGCAAATAAGAACATTTATTTATTCTTAGGTGGATTTATATTAGCTCTTGGAATTGAAAATTCAGGATTGCATAAAAGAATGGCTCTAAAAATGATTATCTTTATGGGATCAAACGGCGCAACTCTAATTGGAAGTTTTATGCTTGTTGCAGCTCTAGTAAGTATGTTTGTTATGAACACATCAACCACTCTTATGTTACTTCCAATAGGTTTAGCAGTGTGTACTGTAGTATCACAAACAATCCCAAATATTAGCTCGTTACAACAAAGATATTTTGATACCGCATTAATGCTTGGCATAGCTTATGCTGCAACCATTGGAGGTATGTCAACAATTATAGGAACAGCTCCTAATATAGTTTTTGTTCAATTTATGAATAATCAATTTGGTGTAGATATTGGTTTTTTTGATTGGATGAAAGTTGGTGTACCAGTTGCATCTGTTATGTTAATTTTTGCATGGCTCATATTAACTAAATTAATTTTTCCAACTTCGTTTAAAGCCTCGAGGGAAACTAAATTAAAATTAAATAATATGTACTATGATCTTGGTCCTTTATCACAAGACGAAAAAAAAGTTTCTATTCTCTTTTTTATGGCAGTATTATTTTGGATGACCTCAAAAGCAATCAGAGATAATTTAGGAATTGGTCTAGAAGATGCAGGCATAGCAATAATTGCAGCAATTGCGTTATTTATGATTCCTTCATCTAATAATAAAGCACTGATTGAATGGGACAATACAACAAAACTACCATGGGGCTTGCTGCTTTTATTTGGGGGTGGATTATCACTTGGCGCACAGGTTTCTGAGACAGGTCTTGGAATCTGGATTGGCGAGGCTTTAACAATTTTAGGAGATGTTCCGCCAATCATCCTTATATTGGCTGTTGCAACAATGATAATATTTTTAACTGAAATGACTAGCAATGTGGCTACTACTGCAACATTTTTACCAGTTTTTGCAGCTGTAGCAATTGCTATTGGTATTGTCCCGGTTTCTCTTACCATTCCAGTTTGCTTGGCAGCAAGTTGTGCTTTTATGTTACCTGTTGCAACGCCACCAAATGCAATTGTTTATGGGTCAGGTAAATTTACAATTGCTACAATGATGAGAGCTGGTTTTGCTCTTAATATTGTAGGCATTATTGTGGTAACAATATTCTCTTATTTACTAGCTCCATTAATTTTTTCATGAAATATATGAAACTCTTTTTTATATTGATAATTTCTATACAAATTTATTCACAGTCTTATATTGATTATAGATCTCCCTTTCATCCAACAGAAAGCAAATCTGGCATGATTGTGTCGCAAAATTATTTATCATCTCAAATTGGTAAACAAATTTTAGATCAAGGCGGTAATGCAGTCGATGCTGCAGTTGCAGTTGGCTTCTCATTATCTATAACGCTCCCCAGGGCCGGAAATTTAGGTGGCGGTGGCTTTATGCTTGTTTATATGAAAGAAAAGAATGAGATATTTTATATTGATTACCGAAGCCAGTCTCCATTGAACTCAAATATAAAAGACTTATTCAATAAGAAATTACCTCAGCAATATAAGAAAGTAGATTTTGATGTAGTAACCAGGGGATATAAAGCAACAGCTATGCCTGGAACTGTAGCTGGACTCCTAGAAGCTCATAAGAATTTTGGCAAACTACCACTATCTAAAATTCTTGAACCTGTTATTAAACAAGCAAAAGAGGGAATCATTGTTTCTTATGATTTACATAATGCTATCAAAAGCTCTCGACAACTTTTTCTAGATCAAGAATCAAGAAATCTTTATTTCAAAGATGATAAACCTCTTCCTGTTGGAAGTGTTATGACTAGGAATGATCTAGCGCAAACATTATCTTTAATTGCCAGAAATGGTCTCAAAGGTTTTTATGATGGCGAAACTAGAGAAAAAATAATTTCTGCAATGGAAAATAATAATGGATTCATATCTGAATTAGATTTTGAATCCTATAAAGTAAACATTAGCGACCCCATTGTTGGATCCTACAGAGACAATCTTGTATTTACAGCAGGCCCTCCTTCTGGTGGGGGAGTCGTCCTCTTAACATCACTAAATATTTTAAGCCTATTTGAATTACAAAAAGCAGATAGTCTTTCTGTGCGAACATATCATCTATTAGCTGAAGCTTTAAGAAGAGGGCATAATAATAGATCTCACCACATTGGTGATCCTTCATTTTATAATGTGCCAATTCAAAATTTATTGTCCAAAGAAAGAACTCTGAAATTATCAGAAAATATTAACTTTAAGAAAGCAACACCAAGCTCAAAAATAAAACCACTATCTGTTTTAAATGAGAGCAGGGATACAACTCATTTTTCAATTATTGATAAAGATGGTAATGCCGTTGCTAATACTTATACATTAGGCTTTTCTTTTGGATCAGGTGTCACAATTCCAGGCACAGGCATATTGATGAATAATCAAATGAATAATTTTGCATACAGACATGGAGATAAATCAATAAAGGGAAGAGCTGCAAGTCCAGGCAATAAATTTAATTCCGGAAAAAGACCCATGAGTACTATGGCCCCAACCATGGTTTTTAATAAAGACAATGAATTAATGTTAATAACTGGATCACCTGGTGGATCATATATTCCAGCAGCTATCTTAAGGGTAGTGTCAGGTGTAATTGATTTTGATTTAAATATTGGAGAAGCAACAATGTTGCCAAGAGTCCATAAAGATTGGCCATATGCAGGGCTTGATTATGAAAAAAATATCAGCAGCGATTCTATTAAAATTTTGGATAATCTTGGACATGACCCGCAGCTAAATAAAACTATGGGGAGTACCCAAAGTATTCATATCATAAATGGAATTAATTATGGATATGCTGATTTAAGAAGACCTGATGCAGGCGTAGCCATTCAAGAGCGTTAACTAGTTAGTATATTTTCTTTAAATGTTACTTTTCTATTAACCCATTCTTTGCTTGTCATTGAATTGACAATATTTACATCTGAGGTTTTTACGAGATATCTTTCATTATTATTGTCTTCAACAACCATTATAGCTGTATCTTCATTATCTTTTTTTAAAACTGTGTAACCAATTATTTTTCCTTCACCGGAAGTCTTCTCTGAAATCTTAATAGGTTTTTCTACTTTTGAAGCTTCATTTGTAGCGTCATAAAAGCAAAATCCATCATATGGATTTTGAGACCACAAAGCAAAAGACTGTTTTGTCATCATTCCTGATACTCCAGTAACAATTCCTTCTTTATATTTTCCTTTCCTTAATTCTTCAATAAGTTTTACTGTTGAATTTAAAACATAGCTATTTAATGGGCCTCCTGCAAAAGACATTCCGCCAGTAACGGTTGCATTTTTAAGATCTTTAATTCCTAAAGCTTTTGCAAATAATTGAACAGCAACTGGGAAACAGCTATATAAGTCAAAAAGTTTCACATTTAAATTATGTTTTTTACAAATATCCAGTATGAACTTAGATGCCATCAGCAAGCCTTTACTTTCAGATAAGTTGGGGCGTTGAATAGTTGAAATCATATGATTATTTTCCGATGAACCAATAAGATATGTTCTTTTGTCACTTTCTATATTCAATTCATCTGCAATGTTTTCAGAACAAATTATAAGTGCTGCTGCTTGATTAACGTTCCAACTTGTACAATGTCTTTTATTATACGGAAATGCTAAAACTGGATTCTTATCACTATTTTCGATAATTTCATTCCATTTAAAGGGCTCGTCTATCCATCCAGACATATTTTTAGATGCAATTTCAGAAAATTTTTCATAAGTCTCTGCTATCTTTTTATGATGTTCGTCAAATTTTCTTATACTTTGAGCCCTAAATGAACTTTCGATTATAGAGTAATATCCTACGGCCATAGAACCAAGCTCCTTTTCTTCAATAGAAGTTTGCAAATCCTCTTTTGCTTTAATGTAGTAATCAGGATTATTAATCAGTAGTGTTTCTTCGAATTCTTTTTTTTCAATTATAGACTTTAGCAATTTATATCTAGCTTCACCTCCAACTATAATTCCACATCTTATCTCACCATTAGAAATTTTTTTACAAACGGAATTAATTAGACTTTGTTGAAGAACTCCAATTTTCGAAACAGTAGTTTGAATATTTGAAATTTGATTGTTTGTTGCTATCCATTTTCCAGGATCTCTATACCTCCAAAAACCTTTAGGAGTTTGAATTACATCAATATAGTTTTTGATTTTTTTATTTCCTACATCATTTAAAGCATTTTTAACTGCCTTATCCATCAGGATAAGAGCTTCATCTAATTTTTTAAAAGAATCTTTTTGTTGAATAGATCCTATCCCAATCAAAACAGGTCTATTTTCTTTTTTCAATTTCGTTAAATTTTTGCAAGCCCCCAATAATTGTAACCAACAATTTTTGGAGTACTGGGGAGATACATTTGTTCAAGGGTTTGTATTTTAAATTCTGAATTAACTAGTATTTTCGGAATATCTCTGTTGATATTACAACCTCCGAACAATTTACCCCATAGTGGATTGATTTTATTTTGCCAATTTTGAATTCTTAAGTCTGGAGCGATGCCATGTTCACAAAATATCATTTCAGCATCATTTTTCATAACTCTTTTAATTTCTTTTAATGAATCAGCTAGATTGGGTATAGTGCAAAGCGTATAGGTTATTAGCACAGTATCAATTGAGTTTGAGGGAAGAGGTATTTCTTCCGCTCCGGCAATAAGAATATCAATATTAATATCAGATTTAGCAGCATTTTCTTTAGCCATCTCATTGAGCTCCTCAGAAGGATCTAGACCGATAATTTTATTTATTTTTTTTGGATCGTAATATGGAATATTAAGACCGGAACCAATGCCAACCTCTAAAATATCACCTTTAGCGTTTGGAACAATCTTATTGCGCTGATAATTTATTGGTTTTGTAGAACAACAGACATCCAACAATTTTGGCAAAACAAATTTATCATATAAATTACTAATCATTCATCAAATTCATTTATAGGCATCGCAGCAGTATTAAACCCAGCGTCAACGTATGTAATCTCACCAGTTATACCACTAGCCAAATCTGAGCATAAAAAAGCCGCAACATTTCCTACCTCATCTGCAGTTACTGTTCTTCCTAAAGGTGATCTATTTGAATGCTGTGATAACATCTTTCTAAAGTTCTTTACTCCAGATGCAGCTAATGTTTTTATCGGGCCTGCCGATATAGCATTCACCCTTATATTATGTTTGCCTAAAGATGCAGCTAAAAATCTTGTATTTGCCTCTAAACTTGCTTTAGCGAGTCCCATCACATTGTAATTAGGTACAGTTTGAATTGATCCAAGGTATGTGAGAGTCAATAGAGCAGATCCTTCATTCAATATTGGTTTCATTGCTTTTGCTAGTGCAGTAAAACTATATGAGCTGATATCGTGTGCTATCTTAAAACCTTCTCTTGTTGTTGAATCAACAAAGTCGCCTTTCAATTGATCCGCAGGAGCAAAACCAATTGAATGAACTAATCCATCAAATTTATCCCAATGAGATTCAATATAATTTTTAGATTTTTCAATTGATTCATCGCAAGAAACATCACACTCAACCAGCAAAGAGATTCCTAAATCATCCGCGATAGGTTTGATATTTTTGAGAAGCCTTTCATTTTGATAGGCTAGGGCAACTTCAGCACCCTCTCTTATCATAGATTTAGCAATTCCATGTGCAATAGAATATTTATTTGCAACACCGGTAATGAGAATTTTTTTATTTTTAAGCAACTTCCTAGAACCCCTAATTTAATAGTATTTGTTGGTAATTATACATACATATTATCTGATAAAAGAAATATTAATTAATCTGACTATTCATGAAATTTATATTACTTTATTTTTTTCTCTCAAAAAGCTTGACATTTTTTTGAAATATAGCCTAATAGAGGAATGGAAGGCTATCGAAGCCCATTTTTTTGTGCTTTTATAGTTTTGTTTTTTTTAAATTTAAGTAAATTAATTACTTATGCTTAAGGGGAAATTATGTTTAAGTACAACAAAATCTTTATTGCAGTAGCATTTTTGTTTGCTTCAGTTACAAACGCTCAGTCAGTTACCACTGGTACATTGACTGTAGATGTTGTAAATGGAGATCAAGCAGTTGTTGCCGCAACGGTCTCTGTTGAAAACACGGGAACTGGCCTCACAAGATCTGCAACGTCTAACGATAGTGGATCTGCAAGGGTTGGGTCTCTACCTCCTGGTAACTATACAGTTACTGTAACCGCTTCAGGTTTCGCAGCTAATTCAGCTGACGTTACTATTACAACTGGTGTAAATTCATATACTGCCAATATGGCTATGATGGTTGCCGGTGTAGATGTTGAAGACTTGGTTACGACTGCTAGTTTCGTTAAAGCTAACGCTTATGAGGTAAATGAAACAGGGTTAAATATTAATGTAACAGAACTTGCGACACAGATTCCTGTTGGAGAAGATTTAACAAGTTTAACTCTTCTAGCACCAGGTGCTGTTGAGGGTGATGCCGCTTTTGGCTTCTTGCCTTCATTTGGTGGTAGTTCTGTTGGTGAAAACCAATATCTGATTAACGGTTTAAATACAACTAACTTCAGAAACTTCATTGGATACTCAGATGTACCTTTTGAATTCTATGAAACTGTTGATGTTAAAACAGGTGGTTTTCAAGCTCAATACGGTAAAGCTATTGGTGGTTTCGTTACAGCTACAACTAAAAGGGGTTCAAATGACTTTAAAGTAAGTTTTAAAGCATCTATAGCTCCTGATAGCATGCGTGACAAACAACCTAACACATATGCTTCAGCTAACCAATTGAATGAAGTCGATAATACTACATATAGTGTTAGTGTTAGCGGTCCAATCATTGAGGATAAGCTTTTTTATTACGTATTAGCTGCACCTACAGTTACTAAGTCTAAATCTTATGGTATAGAAGTAGGCTCACAAGATAACTATGAATTAGATGAAACATTCATGGGTGCTAAAATCGATTATTATTTAAATGATAATAATCTTCTAGAATTAACATATTTCACTGACGAAGGAACTGGAGTAACTGACTCATATCAATGGGACGCTGCTACAGAAGTGACTGGTACATATTTAGGACCATCATTTAGCAACTTCGGTGGTGATAACATGATTGTTAGTTTTTCAAGTGTTTTAACTGATTCACTAACATTAGATATACTTCATGGAACTAATGAGTATGAAAGAACTAACTCTTCTTCAACTGCAAATCTTCCTCCAATATATGACAATAGAGGATCATGTAGCTTCTGTTACAGATCTGGTGCTGCTGCATTCTATACTTCAGTAGGAAGTGATGAAAGAGAGCAAAGCAACATAAGTGTTACTTATGCTGTTGGCAACCATGTTGTTAAAGTAGGTTATGAAGAAGAAGAATTGACAGCATCTGAAAATAGAATTCTTTCAGGTGGAAAGTACATTCTTTTAGCTGATGTTACTTATCCTAACTGTGGCGCTACAACTTCAACATATTGCGCTAGGGTGAGAACCTATAGTGTTGGTGGAGAATTTGGTGTTCAAAATGATGCTTGGTATATCCAAGATTCATGGGATGTTTCAGATAGATTAAATCTTAACATTGGTCTAAGAAATAGTTCTTTCTCAAACCAAGACGCCAATGGAGATACATTCATTGACGCAGCTGATCAGAAAGCATACAGAATAGGTGCTACTTACGACTTAACTGGTGAAGGTACTGATAAATTATCTGTATTCTTCGGTAAGTACTTCTTGCCTGTTGCTGCTAATACAAACATTAGATTGGCTGGTGGTGAAAACTACATTCATACATATCACAACTTGTTAAATGATATTCCAATCGGAACATCAATTTTAACTGAAGGCGATATTCAAATTGGACCTGCACATACTACTGTTATTGTTGGAGACGGAACTGTTCCAGCAACTTATGCAGCTAAAGCTGGTAACATTGATCCTATGTATCAAGATGAGATTATTCTTGGATACAGTAAGTTTCTAGACTCCGGTTGGAGCTTAGGAGCATTCTTCACATACAGAAACTTAGCATCTGCTGTCGATGATATTCTTGTTGATCACGCTGTTAGAGCTTATTGTGAAGACGCTGGTATTGCTGATGTTACGAATGCAGCTGGCGATACATGTGCTGACATCTGGTACGGTCCTCATTCATATGTTCTTGCTAATCCAGGAGTGGATATAACATGGACAACTGATGAGTTACCTGGAACAGATGGAGTTCCTACTACAATTAATCTTAAAGCTGGCGATCTAGCATTCCCAGAAGTTAAAAGAGAATATACTGCTCTTGATTTAACTTTTGACAAAGCTTGGGATGGCGAGTGGTTCTTAGGTGGTAGTGTTACTTTAAGTTCAAACAGAGGTAACTATGAAGGTACTGTGAAATCTGATAACGGTCAGGATGATGCTGGTCTTACACAAGACTATGACTTCCCTGAGTTTATGGATAACGCTTACGGATACCTTCCAAACCACAGAGCTGTTAAAGCTAAAATGTACGGTGCTGCTTACGTAGGTAACACACTTGTAGGTTTAAATTTAAGAATGGCTTCTCCAAGAAAGTATGGTTGTATTGGTACTTACCCTGGTGGTACTACTGCAGACGATAACTTCGGTGGTGCTTTCTACTACGGTGGAAATAATTCATGGGCTTGTAATGGAGTTCCAACACCAAGAGGAGAGTCTTTTGATGGTAAATGGCAAAATCAAGTTGATCTATCTCTTTCAAGAGATATCAGCATACCTGGCTTAAGTAAGGCTAACGTGATGGTTAATATATTTAATATATTTGACTTTGAATCACCAGAGGATTACAACGAGTACGGTGAGGCTGATGGAACATATCCAGATCCTGATTGGCAACAGCCAACAAGATATCAACCTGGAAGATCAGTTAGAATTAATATTTCTGGCGAATTCTAAGTTGAACTTGGATTAATTTAAGGGGTTGCTTGCAACCCCTTTTTTTATAAATGATAAGAAAAAAAGTATTAGTATTTTTATATGCCTACATTACAAAGGCATTTATACGTATAATGAATGTATACATTAAGTTTATTTCTAAAAAAAAATAAATAATCATGAAAAAAATACTACTCGTCTTCTTACCATTAATTTTTATTTCATACAGTGCTCTTTTGAACTCTTCTGATGCAGAAGATTGCTCAACAAAGAAACTTCAACAAATGCGTCCAACTTATCCATTAGGAATAGGATCAATTGAGGGTTACTCGATTGTTTCATATGACATTATTGAAAACGGAGATGTAAATAATATCAAAGTAATAGATTCTCAATGTGTTCAATTTGATGAAAATGAAGAAATTTATTTTAAAAAATGTCCTTTCTTTAAAAACGTTTCAATGGGTGCTGCAATGTATTTTAAGTATACACCGCCAAAAGATACCAATGGAAATGCTTGTTTAATAAAAGATAAACTTCATAAATATAATTTTCAAAGAATGAGATCGTTCCATGAATATATTGATTCTTATGATGGTCCTGAATCAATAGATACTAAAAAATAGCTTCTACCTGTGCCTTTAGTCTATAAATATTCAATTTGTTTATTTATATTTTTATTTAGCTTCAGCTCATCTTTATTGACACAAGAGTTTAAAAACACCAACGGCAAGGAGATAAATAAATCATCAAAAGAATTATTTAAATGGAGATCTTCAAGAAAGTCTCCTGAAACAACTCAAATCGAAATGTCTAATGAGTGGCAACTTTTTAATTTTGAGAATAACGATAATTATAGCTTTTGGGTAGGGCACTCAACTTATTTAATTAAAATTAATGGCATAGTAATACTTACAGACCCAATATTCTCTGATCGCGCTTCTCCTTTCGATTTTATTGGACCTAAAAGGTTAATTCCACCAGCAATACCATTAAATAAATTGCCAGATATAGATGTAATTACAATAAGTCATAATCATTATGATCATTTAGATATTAAGTCTCTTAAGAAAATATATAAAAAAAATCCTGATGTAAAAATTTTAGTTCCAATGGGCGATAAGAAATTATTAAAAAGAAACAATGTAAATAATGTTTTTGAATTTAATTGGTGGGATAACATAAATATAGAAAATTTTACTTTTACCTTTACGCCAGTTCAACATTGGTCTGCTAGGGGACTATTTGATAGAAATGAAAGTCTTTGGGGGGGATGGTATTTTACAAATAATGAAACATCACTCTTCCATGCTGGTGATACTGGTTACTCATCAGATTTTAAGGATATTAATATGATTCTTGGTTCACCTGACTATGCATTTATTCCTATTGGAGCTTATGATCCAGAGTGGTTTATGTCTGAAAGCCATGTAAATCCAGAAGAGGCAATTCAAATTATGAAAGATTTAGAATTTCCTGTAACTTATGCAATGCACTGGGGAACCTTTACGCTTACTTCAGAGGATACAGTTGAACCTCCAATTAGATTAAATAAAGAGCTTAAAAATATGAATTTAAATCAGTTTAACGTTGTAAAGCCTGGTGAGATTATCAATTTAAAATAGTATTCATTTATAATAATTGTTTGGGGCTATAGCTCAGCTGGGAGAGCGCTTGAATGGCATTCAAGAGGTCCGCGGTTCGATCCCGCGTAGCTCCACCATATTAATTTGAAATTAAGCAACTATTCCAAAATAACTAAATACATACCACAAAGAAAAATAAATAAGACCGCTTATAGTTATTCCAATGATAAGTGTAGAAATTTTTATAAATGATTTTTTCATATACTTTTAATTATCCTTAGTATTATAAAAATTAAGATTAGTATCTTTTATAGAAAATAACCTTACAGCAAAAATATCCTTTAAATAGTTTTGATAATTTTTCCAAGGTGCTTTATTTCCCTGCCTTGGCATCATTTTCAAGCCCCTTCGAACATAACCTGATGTGAAATCAATTAAATCGTCATCGCCATATGCTTTCTCGTCATCAATTGGAACACAGCAATGAACATTCTTTTTATCCATAAGATTCAAAAGTCTGCAAACATACTCACAGGTTAAATCTGCTCTTAATGTCCAAGAGGCATTTACATATCCAAATGAGATTGCAAAATTTGGAACACCACTAAGCATCATACCCTTATAGGTCAATCGATCATGAACATTTAGTTTATTTCCATCAATAGATACATCTATATCATTTAAAGCATTCAATTGAATTCCAGTGGCGGTAACAATAATATCGGCAGCAACTTTTTCTCCTGATTTCATAAGTATTCCGTCAGCTTCAAAAGAATCAATTTCATCTGTCACTACTGAAGCTTTTTCATTTTTTATTGCTAAAAAAAGGTCGCTATCTGGCACCAAACACATTCTTTGATCCCAGGGTTTATATGACGGAGTAAAATGTTTATCAACATCAAAGTTATCACCAAGTTCTTCTTTTACCATATCTAAGATTTGTTTTTTAATTCTTTCAGGAAATCTTCTTGAGAGAAAAAAAGTATAACTTTGCCATAGAATGTTTCTCCATCTTATTAAAAAGTATGTAACTTTGATGGGTAAAAATTTTCGTAAAAATTTATTTAAAGAGTCTTCACTAGCTCCTGAAACAACATAACTTGGAGATCGTTGAACCATTGTTACGTGTTTTGCTTTATTGGCTATTGCTGGAACAATTGTAATTGCTGTTGCTCCACTTCCAATAACCGCTACATTTTTATTGATAAAATTTATATCATCGTTCCAAAATTGAGGATGTACAATTTCACCGTTAAAATTTTCTTGATTTGAAAAGGATGGAGAGTGCGGGTTGTCATAACTATAATATCCACCACATAAAAATAAAAAATTACAACTCATCGATTTTTGAATATCACCTTCATTAATAACTAATTCCCAAACTGATTTATCAGTATTCCAATTTGCAGATAAAACTTTATGATTAAGAAAGATATTTTCTCTAAGCGAGAATTCGTCAACTGTTTCATTAAGATATTCCAATATAGCAGGTCCATCAGCAATTGATTTATCATGAATCCAAGGTTTAAATCTAAAACCTAATGTATGCATATCAGAATCAGATCTTATACCTGGATATTTAAAGAGATCCCATGTACCTCCAAGAGAATTTCTTCCTTCAAGAATGGCAAATGACTTATTTGAACAAGTTTTTTTTAGGTTATAGCCTGCAGCAATACCAGAAATTCCAGCCCCAATAACAATTACATCTTTATGCATAATATTAATATATATATCATCGAGTACGAATGATGAGTTAAAATTTTACTATGAGATTTATAATATTCGTACTAGTTATTTATTCTACTTCTTTATTTAGCAAAGATCCTTCAAATTATAAAAATTTATTTGAAGAGCCGCCACTAAGAGTTCTCTTTGTTGGAAACAGTTACTTTTACTATAACGATAGTTTACATAATCATGTCAGACGTATGGTTGAAGAGACTTTTCCAGACAAAAAAGAATCCTTAGAGTTTAAATCTGCAACAATAGGTGGTTCAAGATTATCTCATCACAATATTGACCATTTACTTAGTTATAAAAACATTTCAGTTTCACAACCATTTCAAGTTGTTATCCTACAAGGAGGCAGTGGAGAGGTTTTAGATGCTAAGTCTAGACGTCAATTTAAAATACAATCAAAAAAACTTATTAATAAAATTAAAAAGACTGGAGCCATACCAGTTCTTTATATGATACATGCATATGTTGAACCACATGAGAACTATGATCCAAATATGATTAATCAAATAATAGATGTTTATGAAAAATCAGGATCCGAAAACAATACATTGGTTTTTCCTGTGGGTATTGCATTTAAAAACGCTTATTCATTGAAACCATCTATTCAATTACATAAGGATTTTGATGGCACACATCCTGATATTCTGGGCACATACCTGTCAGCATGTGTTGTATTTGCAACATTATATAAGAAAGATCCTACACGACTTGATTATGACTACTACGGTGAAATTGACAGTTCAGATGCTAAATTACTTCAGGATGTAGCGAAAGAAACTGTTGAGAAATATTTTGATATAACTCTTTAAAGTTTGTCGGCGTAGTTATGGTTAGTTTCACTATGATGCTCTTCGTCTGCTCTAACACATCTAATTAAATCAGAAAGTTTTGAATCAGAACCAATTTGATAATAGCTTATGGCAAGCTTAGGAGCGGGAATATTTTCAACTTTACCTGATTCGACTAGCTCTAAATATTCTGTATAACTTTTAACGGCTTCATCTTCAAAATAGCCTATCATTCTGTGCGCTGTTCTTGTAAAAAAAACATACATAAATAAATAAAATAATCCAAAAGCAATTTGAGCTATTAGCACAATTGATCTCTCAAAAAAATTTGGTTTGGCAATTTCAATAAAAAACATTAAATGCATTCTTTCGTTTTCTGCTTCAGCTAACATTTCGCGAATCTGCTCACCATAACCTGCTTTCATGGCTCTTAAACTTTTAAAATGCATCCATACACCAGCCACCATGCCTGGAACACCGGCAACAGTTTCTAAAACTACTGCTCTGTGCCCATATCTTTTTGCAAAAAAAGTGTCAGCAGTAAACCTAAAAAACCTTGTCATTGAAAATGCGAATGCATCTGAAATGTTTTGCTTACTGAGTTTGTCTAATAAATGCATTATAATATAAATTAAGTGAATATTATATTATATATATATTTTATATCATGTAAATGATGAAGTTTAAATTATTGCTTTAACTTCAAGATACTCTTCAAGTCCATAAACACCATGCTCTCTTCCGTTTCCTGACATCTTAAATCCTCCAAAAGGTGCTGGAACTGATCCTCTGCTGGGTTTGTTAATAATAGTTTGTCCAGCCTCAATACTAGTAGCAAATCTAACACCATCATCATAATTGGAGCATGTTATATAACTTGATAAACCATATCTTGAATCATTAACTTTCTTTACAGCATCATCAAGATCTTTGTAAGTAATAATACACAGGACTGGTCCAAAAATTTCTTTTTGTGCTATGTCGGAATTATTTTTTACTCTTGTGAAAATTGTAGGCTTTATGTAATAACCCTTTGTTTGATTAGCAGGCAATCTAGAATCACCATATAAAATCTCAAGCCCTTGATCTAATCCTGTTTTAATAAAACTTTTTACTTGGTTATATTGATTCACATTAACAAGTGGCCCAATACCTTTTTTTGTCTCACTAGGATTTATACACTCAATCGTTTCTGCATGCTTTTGAGCTATTTCTTCAATTTCAAGTATATCTTTTTCAGGTACTAAAAGCCTTGTTGGTGATGAGCAAGATTGTCCTGAGTTCAAAAAACATTGATCCAAAGCAACTGGTATAGCTTTTTGATAGTCTACATCATCAAAAATGACATGTGCTGACTTTCCACCCAGTTCAAGAGAGACTTTTTTGATTGATTCTGCTGCATTTTTTTGAATTTCAATTCCTGCTTTTGTTGAACCTGTAAACGAAATCATTGAAATTCTCGGATCAGAGGTAATTAAATGTCCCATGTCTCTTCCAATGCCATTTATCATATTAAATGATCCTTTTGGAAGATTGGACTGTGAAATAATTTTTGCTACTAGCTTTGCACTAAACGGAGAATATTCACTTGGTTTTATAAGAACTGGACAACCAGCTGCAATTGCAGACGCGACCTTTGTAAATAATTGATTTAGAGGCCAATTCCATGGAGTTATTAGTGCCACAGCTCCAATTGAAATTTTATGTATGCTGTAACCATCATTTTCTTCAATAAAATCATAATCTTTTAAAACTTTAATTGTGTTAGAGAGATGATCAAGACCCATATTTATATGCGCATTTGTTGCTAATTCAATTGGTGCTCCCATCTCTAAGGAAATTAAACGACCAAACTCTTCTCTTTTTTGAGATACCTCGTTATAAATATATTGCAAAATATCTACCTTTGAATCTCTTGATAGCGCTCTCATAGCACCTACAGACTCATAGGTTAAATTAATGGCCTCATCAATTTGCTTTTCTGTTGAGCATACTAAATTTCCAACAAAAGATTCATCAGCAGGATTGATTAATTTAAAAAAATTATCACCTTTTTCAACACAATTACCATTTAAAAATGTATTTGATACTAGTAGCTTATTATTCATTTATGCATAGTTTATATATTTAATGATATTAATGTAAAATGTACGTAATTTTAATGCATACATTTAATGCGGGGAATATTATGAAAAATTTTTTATCTTTCTTTCTTATATTATTAATATCATCATCAGTAAACCTTACTGCTCAAGAAGACGAAACTGAAACTTCAGTTGAAGAAGTAATAGTTACTGCAACTTCAAGAGAATCAACCGTTTTAGATGTTCCATACAATATTTCAACTATCTCAGGTAATGAAATAAAAGATAGGGCAATTCTTGACGCAAATGAACTTCTAAGAAACTTTGCAGGTATCTCTACAATTGATAGAGGTTATAGGAATGCAGGAACTACATCTAATATAAGAATAAGAGGCCTCAACGTAGATTCATCTGCGCTTCAAGATTATCCCGTAAGTGCTGTCTCTTCTGTTTCTACTTATGTTGATAAAACCCCAATTTTTGCAAATTTTTTACTTAAAGATTTAAAACGTGTTGAGGTATTAAGGGGACCTCAAGGTACTTTGTATGGTTCTGGTGCATTAGGAGGAACAATAAGATATATAACAAATGATCCTCAAATAGGTGTTTTTGAAGGCTCTGTAAACTATACAGGTTCATCAGTTGATGGGTCTGATAGTATTGGTAATGCAGTTGATCTTATTCTTAACATTCCACTTGGTGATAAAGCAGCATATAGATTAGCAATGTCAGAATTAGACTATCCTGGAATTACAGACTATGTAAATGTCTTTGAAACTGGAGATATTCCCTCTGTAGGAACAGCTGACTCCTCAAAAGGAGTTCCAGTCTCAAAAAATGGAAATGGTTTTCCTGCATTCATAACCTCACCACCAGTTATAAATCCGGTGGAAGATGCAGATACCGTAGAAATTAGTTTTATGAGACATAAGTTAATGCTTGATATTTCAGATAAATTACAACTTGTTTTAAGCTCAACTTCTCAAGATGATTCTATTGGTGGAAGAAGACAGGCATCAACAGGCACCAAATATGTTCTAAATGATGCTTGCTCATCACTTCAAAGTGCAACTTGTTATTCTCAATCAACATATGGCGACTATGAAAATGGAGCCGTAATGTTGGAACCATCTAATAGAGATGTTTCTCTTCAGAGCATGGAATTAACTTATGATGCAGACAGTTATGATTTAATCATTTCACAATCATCACATAAAAAAACCGGCAACAGCATCACAGATAATACAGGTTATTTTGCAGGAATTGGAACTTTTACCTCAACAGTAGCAGGTTATTATAATCAGGCTGTTGGAGGTATTTGGTCAGCACCTTCACGACCTTATGCGCCAACAAATAGACAATATGAAAATAGCGCAGATACACTTGAAGTTAAAGTGGTTTCAGAAATTGGTGAAGTTTACGATTTTGTATTTGGATATTTCAAACAAGACGAAGATCAATCAAGAGCACAACAAACATTTATTAAGGGTGTAAATCTCTGGAAATACTATTACTGGGGTGTAGATTATGTTCTGGACCCATTGGAACAGGATTTTGATTACTTAGTAAATGAAAAAATAGAAAATGAAGCATATTATGGCGAGATGACATTTCATTTTAATGAAAAATTAGATGGAACATTTGGTTATAGAAAATTTAAAGCGGACGCTAATGCTAATATGAATATGTCATTCAAACTTTACGATGTTGGACCAGCTACTGCCTCAAAATCAAACTTAGATAAAGGGACATTAACAAAATTTAATCTTTCTTACAAAGCAACTGATACTCAAAATTATTTCTTAACAGTATCAGAAGGCTTTAGAAGAGGCGGTGTTAACGCAGTTCCAACTTCAGGTACTTTTATAGAGGAAAGAGGCTGGGTTCCATTTGAAGCTGATACTTCAAAAAATGTTGAAGCCGGTGTCAAAGGCACGCTTAATAACGGAATATATTACAATGTTAGTTTTTATTCAGTTGGTTGGGATAATCCTCAACTTAATACATCAACACCTAACTATGGATACTATGCCGTCATAAATGGTGATAAAGCAGAAACACAAGGTTTAGATCTTGAATTATCTGGATCAATAAATGCAATTGATTGGAATTTTGGATATGCATACAATGATACTAAACTTACTGAGGATTTATATACTCCAGCAAGCACACCTATCTTATATGCTTCTTCTGGAGCAAAGTTACCAGGAAGTCCTGAAACAACAATAAACTTTAATCTTGCACATACAACTTATTTGGAATCTGGCATAGGTTTAGTTAGCAGGTTAGATCTATATCATCAATCTGAAACAAGAAATTATATTGGTGAAGATAGCCTATATGATGCTGAATTTGATGGATTCCAAATCGTTAATACTTCATTAACTGCCTTTAAAGACGATGCATATATTTCTGTTTTTATAAAAAATATAGGTAATGAAAGAGGCGTTACAGGAGCTTTTTTAAATCCTGCATTCGGACCACAACCAAATCAAGGTTTTTATGGAAGTAATAACAGAGAGTTTTTTGCATTACCAAGAACTATAGGAATATCAATCAATAAAGATTTTTAGGTTCTAGATTGAATCGTATCATCTTATTTTTTTGCATGAGCATTTTTCTTAATGCTCATGCAGAGAATCTTGAAAATGTTTTATGGAATAATTCAAAATTAAAATCAAGTTTTGATTATGATTTATTATTAGATAATTTTTCGTCTAAAAATGGGGACGATTTTCACATTAAAATAAGCTCTTCAGATATTGTAAAAGGTATTGGATTTTCAATCTTAAGTGATGAGTATGACCTAAAAGACTTAATTGATCTTTCAAAATTTCCTATTTTTGACACTGAATTAAAATCAGTTCAGGGTAGTGTTACCCCAGTAACAAATTTTATTGAATCCAAGAATGCTTTTTTTAATATATACATTGGCACTGGAATAAATAGAATCAGTAATAGCTCATCAAAATCGATTGTTATGCTCCCCATTGCATTAACACATAAAAATGCTAACTGTGTTCATAACGGATTGATGATTTTTTCAATACAGGAATCCTTAATATCGTCATTAATTTTTCAAATATCTTCAGAAACATGCGCATATTTCAAGTTCAATTTTGTATCAGTACAAGATTCTATTTACAAATTTATAAATAAAAAAGTATCAAATCCTCTAAAGAGTGAAATTAATATTGAAAATCTTTCTGACATATCAAACATATATGATTTCTACAAAATTCCAAATAACTCTTTTGCAGATTCAGAATATTTTGATAAGAAAAATCTAACTACGTATGGATTAATCTTCAATGACTTACATTATTCTAGTGGCTGCATGACTAGAAATGGAAAGTATCCTTTGTGCAATGAAATGCTTCTACCATCTTACTCACTGGCAAAATCTATCGCTGGGAGTTTTACATTTGCAATACTTGAAGATAAAGACAAAAGTTTTGGGCAAACTCCTGTTTCTATAATTCCAGAGTGTGATTCAAAGAGTTGGAAAAATGTAAATTTTAATCATCTTTCTGACATGACAAGCGGCCATTATATAAGAAGACTTAATGATTATGATGAATCAAGCATTACTCATACAAAATTTATTTTTGATGCTGAAACTCATAATGAAAAAATTGAAATCGCTTGCAATGATTTTCCATACAAAACAAAACCAGGAAAAAGATTTGTATATAGAACATCAGATACATATATTTTAGGAACTGGTTTTAATGCTTATTTGAAAAGTAAAAATGGTCTTTCTGATTACTTTAATGATATTTTGATTGAACTGCATCAAGATCTAGGTCTTAGCAATGCTTCTATGCATTCATTGAGAACTTTTGATGAAACCGCTCAAGCATATACAGGTTGGGGAATGTATTTATTACAAAGTGATTTAAAGAAAATTCATGATTTTATGCACAGCGTTAGAATTGAAAATGATAAGTTATCTTATCTCCATGAAGCATTAAATCCTAACAAAAAAAATTCAATACCAGCAATCAAAAAGTATGACATTTTTTACAATAATGGATTTTGGTCAAGAAAAATTAGTGCAAGTCGCTTAGGTTGTGATGAGGATATTTGGATACCATTCATGTCTGGATTTGGCGGAATCACTTTTGCTTTTTTTCCAAATGGTATGAGTTATTATTATTTTAGCGATGGCTACAAGTATTATTGGGATAATGCTTTAATGGCATCACATAAAATAAAATCATTTTGTAAATAATCATGGAAAAAATGAAATCAATAGATCAATCTAGCCTAGTAGCAGCAATAATGTANTCTGTTTTAGCAACTGCTGGACTTTTTTATGTTAATTTAGGCGGAGCATTTTTATCTGCATTCGTAGATGGTTTGGGCTTGGCGAGAGATCAAGCTGGTTTTATCGTAAGTGCTAATAANTATGGTGCTGCATTTGGAGCATTATTAGCAACTTTTATAGTAAANANGGNNGCATGGAGAAAAACAATACTGTTTTTGTTCTTACTAATGATTTTAATTGATTCGATATCATCATTAATTACAAATGCAAACTCGCTAATTTACATAAGATTTTTACATGGAACAATAGGGGGTCTATCTGTAGGGATAGGTTTATCAATAATTGCTAGAACTTATAATCCGGATAAAATCTTTGGAATGCTATTAGTTGTTCAATATTCATTTGGCAGCTTGGGAATATTTACTGTTCCTAGACTAGTTGATTCNTTTGGACACGGAGCTGTTTTTGGTGTTTTAATATTGTTCACATTAATGACNATATTGATCCTTCCGTTCGTTCCAGATGTTAGAGAACCCGATAACAAGAAATTTAAATTTTCCCTNAACATTAACTATTTTCTATTGCTAGCATTGGCTGGATTATTTTTATTTCAGTCTTCAAACATGGGTNTTGCCGATTATGCATTTGAATTGGGTAAAGATATTGGCNTAAACAANAANGAAATTAGCAATATGCTNACAGTGGCAAATCTNATATCTATTATTGGAGGTGTTTTAGTTTATATTATAGGNACNAAATNTGGCAGAACACTTCCATTAATCCTAGGAATAACCACTTCAGCTATTTTTACTTACTTACTGCATTATTCAGAAAATATTAATATGTACTTTATTGCCAATACAATGACAGGCATAGCATGGGCTTTTGTAATTCCGTATATATTAGGATTATGTTCNTCTTTTGATAGACATGGTCAGATGGCTGCTCTTGCTGGATTTATATCTAAAGTTGGATTAGCCTCCGGGCCGTTAATAGGATCACTATTAATAATGGATTATGGATTTAACACAATTATTAATATGGCAACAGCTGCTCTGATTATTGCGATATTNCTNCTATCATTTACTAGNATGAACAAAAAGGTTAGTGAGTCTTAATGAAAATTAGAATTGGATGTTTTCAATTAGCACTTCAAAATAGTGATAATTTTGATCTCATATCTAAAAAAATAAGCGATTTCTTAACATCAAACTCCGTAGATATAATTATTTTGAGTGAGTTAGCAGTCGGTGGCCCTGGTGCAACAAATGAGAAATTTTATTTACATAATTATATTGATAAATTTACTGATATCGCATTAAAAAATGATATTTGGCTAGTNCCGGGTACATTTTATGAAAAAGTTGATAATAAAATATTTAATACGTCACCGGTCATAAATAATTTAGGAAAAGTTATAACCAAAGCNTACAAAATGTTTCCGTGGCTTCCATATGAAGAGAATGTTGAAATGGCTGATANATTTTGTACATTTGAATATCCAGGNTTTGGAAAAATTGGTCTTCATATTTGNTATGATCTATGGTTCCCTGAATCAAGCAGACAACTTGCACTAGATGGTGCTAAGGCAATCATAAATCCTACNCTTACTCCAACAAAAGATAGAGAAATAGAAACAATAATGGTGAGAGCAACATCTGCACAACAGCAACTTTATTATATTGATATAAACAGTACAGGTGATCAGGGAAATGGATTATCAATAATTGCTGATCCATGTGGAGAAATNATTCATCAGAGCTCAGATGTTGAGGATATTTTTATTNTCGAAATATCTTCAGACTATGTTGAAGACGTCAGAAAGAATGGCATGTATAAACTCGGTCAATCCATAAAAAGCTTCAGAGATCATCCTTATTTTAAAAATTCATATAAAATGAACACTGATTATTTAGACTCGCTTGGAAAACTAAAAAAACCTGACTAAAAATGGAACAATCAAAACTATTAAAAAAAGATATTGAAAACTTATTTCATCCAGTTACAAACCTAAAAACTCATCATAATGATGATCCTTTAATTTTAGATAAAGGTGAAGGAATCTATGTTTATGATGTAGATGGAAATATGTATATAGAGGGTCTCGCAGGCCTTTGGTGCAACGCATTAGGTTATGGAAATGATGAATTAGTTGAAGCAGCTGCATCGCAAATGAAAAAGTTTAGTTATGGAACATTATTTGCATCAAAAAGTCATGAGCCTGCAATAGAACTTGCAGAAAAACTTGTTGATTTGTCTCCATACAANAAGGGAAAAGTATTTTTTGGAAGTTCTGGTTCTGATGCAAATGATACACAATATAAAATATTTACGTATTTAAATAATGCATTAAATAGACCAAATAAAAAGAAGTTTATTGCTAGAAAAAAAGCCTATCATGGNATTACCCTTGCNAGTGCCAGCATGACAGGGCTTCCAGCAAATCATAAATTATTTGATGTNCCGCTCCCTGGATTCCATCACATTGATACTCCTCATTTTTATAGAGAAGCTCTTNCAGATGAAAATGAAGATACCTTTGCAGANAGATTGNCTAATAATCTAAGANATNTAATAATTNAGGAAGGTGATGATACTTTTTCAGCAATGATAGCCGAGCCTCTAATTGGTGCAGGCGGGGTAATAATTCCACCTAAAAATTATTTTAAAAAAATTCAAGCAATTTTGGATGAATTTGATATTGCACTTATAGATGATGAGGTTATAACAGGATTTGGTAGAACGGGTAATTGTTTCGGTCTTGAAACATTTGGTATGAAGCCATCTTCTATAACCATAGCTAAAGCTATGACNTCAGGGTACATTCCATTGAGTGCTGTTATTATTCCTGATGAAATTTTNGAACCTCTTAAGAANGCTTCAAATGATGTAGGTGTGTTTGGTCACGGCTATACATANTCTGGCCATCCAGTTGCTTGTGCTGTAGCAATTAAAACTTTAGAGATATATGAAAGNGAGAATATTTTTGANAAGGTAAATGAAAAATCACCTTTATTTCAANAAAGACTNAATAAACTTTCTGAATTTGATTTTGTTGGNGAGGCNAGAGGGATTGGNTTAATAGGTGCCATTGAACTTGTNAAAGANAAAATAACAAAAGAAAATTTNGATCCATATGGANTAACNGGTAAAAAATTTGCAAAAATTTGTCAAAAGAACGGTCTTATAATTCGAGCAATTGGTGATGTTATTGCGATATGTCCACCTCTTATAATTAAGGAATCTCAAATAGATGATATATTTGATATTATCGAAAAATCGTTAGATCAACTNAAAGATCATATGTAAGTGAATATTTTGTGAAAAATGAAGGTTGAAATTTTTTATGTTGATGCTTTTACAGATGTAAAATTTTCAGGCAATCCCGCTGCCATTATTTTTTCAGGTTTAAATGATGAAAACATAATGCANCAAATCGCTTCAGAGAANAATTTATCTGAAACAGCTTTTATTGACTTAGACANTAACAACAATATCAGATGGTTCTCACCTAGCACTGAAGTAAATTTATGNGGACATGCAACTCTTGCTTCAGCTTTTATATATTTCAACTATATNAATCAAGGTTCATCAAACATAACCTTTAACTCTGCAAGTGGNCCATTGCATGTATACAAAAAAAAAGATTTTCTTCAATTAGATTTCCCAAAAGATAAGTATGAAAAAGTTAATTTGTTTGACGATGTTGAANAAAGTTTGGGAGCTAAACCCATTGAAATCTATAAAGGAGAAATTAATTTATTAGCTATTTTTGAAAAAACTGATTTTGNAAATATAAATCCTCAATTTGAGAAAATAAAAAATCTAACTGGTCAGGGTTTAATAGTATCCTCCATTGATGACAAGTACGATTTTATTTCAAGATATTTTTGTCCTAAATATGGTATTNATGAAGATCCAGTAACTGGNTCTGCTCATACAACTTTAATACCTTACTGGTCAGACAAGCTTGGTAAAAATGAATTAGTAGCTAAACAAGTATCAAAAAGGGGAGGNGAATTATATTGTATAAATGGAGATGATAGGGTTCTTATTGGTGGTAATGCATGTTTATATATGAGAGGTTTTATTGATTTGACTTAAATTTCTACAACCTGTTTACCAAAATTTTTACCTGACAAAACATCTCTAAATGCTTGGGGCGTATTCTCAAACCCTTTTGTAATTGTTTCCTTATATTTCAAACTACCAGACTCAATCAAACTTATAAGTTCCAAAGATGCTTCGCTCCATTTATTCATCCATTCTGTTACAAGAAAAAATCTATAATTTGGTTTTTTTTCAAGATTCCCTAAAATATTGAATGGTGTGTCAGCTTGCAANACATCAGATTCGTTGTACTGCGATATAAATCCACAAATTGGAACTCTCGCATTTGGATTTAATTTTTGTGCAACTGCTTTTGTTACTTCCCCGCCAACATTCTCAAAATATATATCAACGCCATCATTNCAAATTTTATTAAGTTCTTCTACAAAGGACGATTTTTTATAATCTAAACAATGATTAAAATTTAGGACATCTTTTACGTATGCACATTTTTCTTCACCACCNGCAATTCCAATGACATTACAACCATGACTAATTGCTAGTTGCCCTACAACCGAACCCACAGCTCCAGATGCAGCTGAAACCACAATCGTTTCTCCTGTCTTAGGCTTTCCAACATTTTTAAAACCAAAATATGCTGTTCTTCCAGGCATACCAACAACACCAAGATGACATGAAANAGGCACACTAGAATTTGGAACTTTGTAAATCGTTAAATCGCTGTCCTTAGCCTTAATATNAGTTTGCCAACCNCGATGAATACAAACTATATCTCCAATTTTATAATTTTTTGATCTACTTTCTATAACNTCACCAACAGTTTCACCTGTCATTGGCTCTCCAATTTTTACTGGCGGAGCATAAGATGCCGAATCATTCATCCTGCCTCGCATATATGGATCTACTGATAAGTATTTANTTTCAATTAAAATTTCATTTTTTCTAAGATCTGAAATAGTTTCTTCCTCAAGAATCCAGCAGTCNTCCTGTGGCATGCCTATAGGCCTTTTATTTAACAAGAATTTTTTATTGATATAGTTCATTATATTAACTTAGTCATTTCTCTAAAATGCTTTCTGCATACAATTGAGTAGATTTCATTTCCACCAATTTTTATTTTTTCACCACTAGTNTCAACCTTACCATCTTTGTCAATTCTAANAACCATTGTTGCTTTTTTATCGCACATACTGCAAATTGTTTTTAANTCATTNAGATTGTCTGCAAGNGCAAGTAATTCACTACTTCCTTCAAANAAATTACCTTGAAAATCNGTTCTGATCCCATAGCACATTACTGGTATATTGAAATCATCAGATACTTTACATAAATCTTGAACTTGTTTCTTGGATAAGAANTGAGCNTCATCAACNAGAATGCANCTTATATTNTTAAAACTNANGTTTTTAATTTCTTCATAAAAACAATAATTTTTNTCAGCAACGATTGCTTCTGCTTGAAGNCCAATTCTTGATTTAATTTTTCCATCAGAGAAGCTNCCAATATCTTCAGGTATAAACAAGAGAGTNTTGAGATTACTTTCAATATAATTNTGATTAGATTGCAANAGAGCAGTNGATTTACCAGCATTCATNGTTGAGTAAAAGAAATGTAGTTTTGCCATATAATAATTATATATGTTTAATTTANTAATTTTATGAACGTTTTTGAAGAAAGAGGTATTACCCACCTTGACTTACATGGCATAAGACATCATGAGGTTAANGATGAAGTCTTAGATTTTGCATATCAGTTTCAAGACAATATTCCATTAATAGTTATTTGTGGCAATAGCATAAGAATGATAGATCTTGTTTCAGANACTTTTAATGATAATTCTATAGTGTTCTCTAAACCAAGGTTTGGTATCATAAGAATCGAAAAAATTTAAATCATATGAATATGCAAGATATTTTACTTTTTGAAGATCAATTAACAGAAGAAGAATTAATAGTTCAAAATTCAGCACGCGATTATTGTCAGAATGAATTGCTACCNAGAATTATTGAAGCTAATAGAAATGANATNTTTAATAAAGATATTTACAAGGAAATGGGAGCNTTAGGATTTTTGGGTGCACCAATTAAAGGTTATGGATGCGCAGGNACTAATTATGTATCTTACGGTTTAATTGCGAGAGAAATTGAAAGAGTAGATTCNAGCTATAGATCTGCTTTTAGTGTTCAAACTTCTTTAGCAATGCATGCAATATATACTTTTGGTTCTGATGAACAAAAAGATTATTTTTTACCTGAAATGGCAAAAGGTAATATTATTGGATGCTTTGGATTAACTGAATCTGATGCAGGATCAGATCCTGGCTCAATGAAAACAAATGCAAAAGAACAAGAAGATGGATTTATACTCAATGGTTCAAAAACATGGATTACAAATTCACCTATTGCAGACATTTTAGTTATATGGGCCAAAGATGAACAAGGCGTGCTCAGAGGTTTTATAGTCGAAAGGGATTCTAAAGGTCTATCTACTCCTGAAATTGAAGGTAAATTCGCACTTCGAGCTTCAGTAACGGGTCAAATATTTCTTGATAATGTATTTGTACCAAATGAAAGAGTCCTTCCGGATGTTCAAAGTTTTAAAGGCCCATTTAGTTGCTTAAATATGGCGAGATATGGAATTGCCTGGGGCGCAATGGGTGCTGCTGAATTTTGCTGGAAAGCAGCGCTTGACTATTCAATGGAAAGAGAACAATTCGGCAAGCCCTTAGCTGCTACTCAATTAGTTCAAAAGAAATTAGCAGATATGCAATCTGAAATAACTCTTGGCCTTCAGTCTGTTCTGAGGGTAGGGAGACTCATTGATGAAAAAAAGATGAAACCAGAAATGATCTCCTTAGTGAAAAGAAATAACTGCCAAAAGGCATTAGATATTGCAAGAAGTTCAAGAGATGTTCATGGAGGAAACGGTATTAGCGATGAATATCATGTCATAAGACATTGCATGAATTTAGAAGCAGTAAATACTTATGAAGGAACAGAAAGCATCCATGGCTTAATTTTAGGTAAAGCGCTTACAGGATACTCTGCTTTTTAATTTAATTTTCCAAATATTTTTTTAGAAAGGCCTCTTGAACATCATAATGCTCGAGCCTAGCTAATTCACCGTAAAAACCATGACCCTCATATGCTTGCATGTGCCATTCGTAGGTCTTTCCATATTTTTCCATCTCACTTCTAAGACTTCTTGCATGTTTTACAGGCACGACGTAATCATTTGAGCCGTGTGAAATAAGAATAGGGGCCTTAACATTCTTAACATGAAGTAACGGAGATATCTCTTTAATATATTGTTCAGATTCTGGTCCTTCGTCATCTCCCCATTCAAGTTTACCTTCATCTTCCCAAGTGTTAAATCTGCTTGAACGTGATCCAAAACCTTTCAGAAGATCTCCCATATCTGCTACACCAACAAAGTTAATGACACATCTGTAGAGATCAGGGGTAAATACTGCTCCAGCCATAGCAGCATAACCACCATAACTAGCTCCAGCAATACAAACTCTATCAGGATCAGCATAACCGTTATCAATAGCCCATTTGACACCATCGCTAAGATCATCTTGCATGGCTTTACCCCATTGCTTGTTACCTTTTACGTAATGGCTTCTTCCATATCCAGTAGATCCACGATAATCTGGCTGTAAAACATTATAGCCACGATTTGCTAAAAATTGTGTCCAGCCATCATAACCACTACTTTCTCTTACATTGGGTCCACCATGAGGAAGAATAATGAAATAATTTTTATCAGTTTTCTTCTTTGTTTTTGTTAGATATCCTGAAATTGTTAGCCCATCTCTAGCTTTGTAATTAACTAGTTCTTTTTTAGCTAAAACGTTTCTGTCAAGCCAAGGACTATTTTGATATAACATAAGCACCTGACCTTTTAACAAATCAAAGTAATAATAATCACCAGGATTATTTGAGTTATAAACAACGAAAACACCTCTTGTATTGTTTTTATCAGATGTTGAAACTCTTACAAGATCTTCAGGAAATAAATTTTCTAGAGAATCTTTTAGTTGTTTGTTGGTAAAACTTATTTCATCTGAATCGTCATTTTCTTCGTCTTGATCTTTAAAAATATCTTCAAAGTAAAGTGTAGTAGGCTTATCTGATACATATGTTAGAGATTTAAGCTTTTTTGTGTCAGGATCAACACTTGCAGAAATACTGTTTCCGGATCTGCAACCACCTGTAAATCCTCCAACATCATATCTTTCATCTTTATATAACGTGTCACTAAACTCTCTTGTTTTAGGGTTATACAAATACAGAGAGTTAGTATCATTATCTTCAATAACATTTCCATTTTTATCAAATTTTTGACCTGAGACTAGCCACATAGTCTCTTTTACATCTACCTCAGGATCTGGTTTGACATCAAGAACTAAAACAGGAGAAAAATGTGGATCCTGACACCTGTATCTAAAGTGCTCAGACCATTCTTTATTGTCTTTGTCATAAGTATATAGAACCCTTTCAATTCCAACATCAGACATAGCAACAGATGGCATACCATCAGAGTCATGATCTATCCCGTATAATACTTCTGTATCAGAAATATCAGGACCTCTAGCCATTAATTTTGGTACGCCTGTCTTGATATTCAATTCATACATATCCGAAACTCTAGCTCTTCTATTATTCCAATAAACATAAACAACATCCTGGTTTTGTGGATTAGTATCATAAATATCAAAACCTCTTATACCTTCAGCACCATATTTATACTCAAGTAATGATTTTTTTCTTGACCCATCAACATTAATCGCAAAAACTTGTAAGGCTTTAATACTTCTTCCAGTCTGAGCAAATGCTTGGGGTGTGTAAACGAATCTATCATTTGATGCCCATTGAAAACTTGAGATACCATTTCCAGGAGAGCCGTCAAAAAGAACTCTTCTTTCCATGGTCTCTAACGTAAGAATAGTAAGAGCTCTATAACCAAAATCTTTTTCCACATACTCATTCTTAACGGGATGAATATCACATTTATTTTCTTTAGGTGTAGAAAGTATTGCTAAGTATTCCCCACCTGGTGACATAGAAAATGAATACCTGTTGGATAAACAAGAAAAAAGCTTGTTAGGTATTTCTTTATATTCTGATGCATTAATAACACTTGTGCCTGTTATAGATAATGAGATTATCAACATGAGAGACAATGATTTATTATAAAAATTTGATATATTTTTCATATGATAGTGATTCCTTTTATTAACGTTTGTATGTGTAAACGATTACGTAATGTTTAAAACTTATATCATTATATAAGTATTTTTTATTTAAATAAATGATTAATAATTGAAAGAATGTTGTATTTTTAGGTTTTTTTACTATAAAATTAATTTTTAAACTTTTTACGAAGGGGATATCGTATGAAACTAAAGAATTTATTTTTAATATTAAACGTAACCTTCCTTGCTGGATTTTTGCTTGCAGATAATCCTGGCGATGAGGTTGTCGAAACTGCAGAAGCAGTTGAAGCAGTTGAAGAAACTGTTCAAGAAGAGGTTGCAAGTGACGAGTCTACAGATTCTTCATCTGGATCTGAATCAGCTGATGACGAAGTTGTTGCACTCGAAAAAGTTGTAGTAACAGGTTCTAGAATTAAGAAGACTCAAGTAGAAGGTCCTTTGCCATTATTGGTCATAACAAAAGAAGATATTGATAACAAAGGTTTCAGAAACCTCACAGAAGTTCTTCAATCAGTTCCATCTGCAAACGCTGGAACACAAAACGAGTCAAAAAATATTAACTTTACACCCAATGCTAATGAGCTAGATCTCAGAAACTTGGGACCAGGTAGAGTTTTATATCTTATTAACGGAAGAAGAACGGCTGATTATCCAGTTCCATTAAATAATAGAAGTAGTTTTGTAAATGTAGGTACTATCCCCAATGGACTAATTGACAGAGTTGAAATCCTATCACAAGGTGCTTCAGCAATTTATGGTTCTGATGCTGTTACCGGTGTTGTAAATGTTATAACAATGAAAGGTAAGGACTTCCAAGAATTTGACGTTGATTTTATAGAAACCGAATACGAAGGTAAAAATCAATACTCAATAGCATACACAGCTGGTGGTTTTACAGGAAATTCAAGTTGGACTGTTGGTGTTGACATTTCTCATGTTGATCCAATGACGTATGCAGACAGACCTAACTTAAGCTCATTTACTGAATCCCCAAGAGCTGGTGTTTCATATAACTATCCTAGATACGGTATGTACTGGAGTACTGGTATATTCACTGGTGATTTTCAGGGATGGTATGGTAACTCTGAGTTCCCAAGCACTCCAACTTGTGAAGAAACAGGTGCTGGTGAATTTGCTGTATTTGATAAACAAGATCCTGAATGGTTATATACAGGAAGTTTCCCTGGACAAGGTTGTCTATGGGATTATGGTAGTGAGAGATTCGGTGGAAGTTCACAAACTATTGTTAATGAAAGAGATGACATTGCTGTTATGGCGACATTCACTCATAACTTTGACAATGGTATTGAGCTTAACGCAAGATTAACAACATATTACGATGAAGCATTTAGTAGATCAATTCCTCGTGTAGCGCGTGATCCTGATGAAATCGTGCTTGATCCATTAAGAATTATGGGGCTGACTGCGACATCAACTGATCCTGCTAACGTAACAGGTCCTCTTGATACTCAATTAGGTCTAAGAAGTTACGCAAGATATATGACACCTGCAATGGGCGATAATGCAGATGCTAGAAGAGACTACACAGAAGAAGTAACAGATGTATTCATTGGTTTGAATGGCTTCTTTAAAAATGGTTTTGAATGGGAGTTTGGAGTAAATACTACTACCTATGATTTTGAAAATGAGCAAAAACAATTAACGACTCGTATGCAAGATTATCTTAATTGTGTTGGATGTACAGATGCCAACGGCAACCTTTTAACAGGAACCTACAGAAACTATCAATATGATGGAGATGGTCGTCTTGCATTTTTGAATAGTATAGATTTCTTTTCTGACCTAGGAAGAGTGGCAACTGTTAACGATGCTCTTACCGCATATGGATTACCTACAGACCCTGTTTGTGGAGAATTGCAATTTGGTCGTTATCAACCATGTTTTGTGCCTGAACGATATTTAGGTCTTTGGTCAAATGAATTAATTGGTTCATGGTTGGAAGACGACACATTGACTGCATCATCTGAACAAACTCATGCTGATTTTGTTGTAAACGGTGAATTTGAGTTGGGTGACAGATTTGTAGGATTCGCAGCTACTCTTGAACATCAACAACAAGAATATAAAGTTGGACCAACAAGAACTGACCCTTCGATTGAATTTGTTCAAGGCGTTGGATACTCAGGTGGTGGTGATCGATCAAGAACATCAATTGGTGTAGAGTTACTATTTCCTGTAACTGATAAGTTAGAAATGACATTAGCTACAAGAAATGACAAATATGACGATGATTCATCAAATGTTGGATCAAGACAATCATCAATGATTAATTTTGCATATAGACCTAACGACAAACTCTTAATTAGAGGTTCAGCGTCAGAGACTTTTAGAGCTCCGGATATGAATTATCTTTTTGCTGGAATAAGTCAGGGTTATTATAACGGAGTATTAGACTGGGTCGGTTGTTACGTTAACGCAGCTGCAGAAGGCTATCTCTCTATATTAGATTGTGAAGATGCTGCTGTCTCAGTTAAAACAACATCAGTAGGTAATACTGAGCTTGAAGAAGAAGAAGGTAAAAACTACCAGTTAGGTTTAGTATGGGATATTAATCAAAACTGGGATATGACAATTGATTTATATCAAGTTGTTCTTGAAAACCTTATTGGAACTGAAAGCTTCAGAACGTTGAACATTACAGAAGGTCTTTGTCTTTACGGCGATGACTTTAAGGCATTTATTTTATCTGAAAGAGATAATAATAGAGACTGTGCTGAAACAATCGGTAAAATTGGAAGAGCTACTCCAACACCTAATCCGATCACAGGCGTTACGCCAGCTTTAGGTGAATGGACAGATGTATTCCCAGAATTTGTTAATACAGCCTTTAGAGAATATCAAGGTGCTGATTGGCAGCTAAATTATAGAGTTGAAACAGAAAATGCTGGTGATTTCTCATTTAGCGTTCTTTCTTCTCACATCATTGCATACTATAGTAAATTTGATGAAAACTCTGATGAAATTAATTGGATAAATTACTATACATATGAGCCTAGATCTCAACAAAATGCCTCTATTAACTGGAGATATCAAGATTGGAGTACTACTCTATTTATGGATAGAACAGGTCATATGGAACTTGGAAGTACAGGTAAAACAGACCCTCATATTATTACTAACTTATCTACTTACTATAATTACAGTGCTAACTTAAGCATGTATTTAAGTATAAGAAACTTAGATGATAAAATGCCTCAAAGAGATGTAAACTATGGTTATCCTTATTATAACCAGAATTATTTCTCTGCTTTTGGTAGATATGTATCAGCAGGTTTTAATTACAGATTCTAATAGTAGAACTTAACTTTTAAAAACACCTCGTAAAGAGGTGTTTTTTTTGTTTACAAAAAACTATAATACGACACGAATGACTTTAAATAGCACAAATAAACTACTAACACTTTTACTATTAACAAATATTGCTATTTCGCAAGAATTAGTTGATACAACCATTGACTCACAAGTTGATTCTTCAAATCTTTCAATAGAAGCTCAACAAAACATTGAAAAATTAGATGAAACTGCATCTAAATTGTATTTTGAATACAAAGATACTCTTAATGAATTTAAAGCGCTAAAGAACTACGATGACCAACTTTCAAAAATTATTGACCAACAGGTTATTGAAATTAAAAGTGTAAAGGAACAAATTGATTCATTGGATGACGTTAATATTGATATATTGCCATTATTAAAAACAATGATAGATACATTGGGTAAATCTATTGAATATGATCTTCCATTCTTGAAAGATGAAAGAGTTAACAGAGTTAATAATTTGGATAAATTAATTCTCAGAGCAGATGTTACAACTGCTGAAAAATTTAGAAAAGTATTTGAAGCATATCAGCTAGAGGCTAAGTTTGGTAAAACAATAGAAACCTACCCTGGTTATATCAAGATTGATGAAGATGAACTTGCAGTAGATTATTTTCGACTAGGCAGATTAGGATTATTCTATAGAACTCCTGATGGTGATGAGACTGGCTACTGGAATCAAAATACTAATCAATGGAATCATGAGGGTAGTTCATTAGATAATGAAATAAAGGCAGCTTTGGATATATCGAACAGACAATCTCCGCCTAATTTTATTTTGTTGCCTTTAAAGCCTGTTGAAAAAACACAGGAGTCTAAATAATGTATATATATAGATTTATAGTGTGTTTTTTATTTGCTTTCTCTATTTCAATATTCTCACAGGATACTGAGAAAGTTGAAATAACAATTGAAGAAGAAAGAGAAAACAAGATTAAGGCTTTATTAGAAATAGTAAAAATTAATAAAGATATTTATGTTTCTGAAGATAAAGCAAGACTCGAGAAGTTTATAAACCTAGTTGATGAAAGAGAAAAGCTTCTTAGTTCAGCAAAAAATCAGCTAAAAAATGAACAAATAAGAAATGAAAGACTAGAAGATTCTTTTAAGAACAATGAGTAAGAATTAGCGGATTTAGAGGAAAAATTAAAAATAAAAGTTGGTGTTCTTGGAGAGTT
>PBKI01000018.1 GCA_002721385.1 Gammaproteobacteria bacterium | reverse complement strand
GTTCTTATCATGGTTTTAGTAATTGCAAGTATGGGAGCCAGAGTATCAATGTTAGTTGGCTTATCAATTCCTTTTTGTTTCCTAATGACATATCTGATTTTATTTACTCTTGACATGGAAGTTAATTTTCTTGTGATGATGGGATTGCTTTTAGGAATGGGTATGCTTATTGATGGATCGATAGTTATAACAGAATATGCTGACAAAAAAATAGCAGAAGGTTTGTCTAGGTCTGAGGGATATAAGCTTTCAGCGAAAAGAATGTTTTATCCAATAATTGCTTCTACTGGCACAACTTTAGCAGCATTTATACCCATAATGTTTTGGCCTGGTTTTACAGGACAATTCATGAGATATCTTCCAATAACAATTTTCTTTGTTCTACTTGCCTCACTTTTTTACTCACTAATAGTAATACCGGTTCTTGGGGCATATTTTGGACAAAAGGAATCTGCTCTAAATATTGTTGATGAAGAGCATAAATCTATATTTATTTCACTAACTGAATGGTACGGCAAATACATTAAAAAATTTGTTCAAAATCCAATAGAAACAGTTATTGCTGTTGTATCAATTTTGTTGGTGATAATTATGTCTTATGTATATTCTGGAAAGGGAACTATATATTTTGCAATTGTTGACCCTGTTCAAGCAAATATCACTATTAAAGCTAGAGGAAATTTTTCAGCTTTAGAAACTAAAGAAATAATTGAGAGAGTTGAAGAAAGATTTCTTAAAGTTAAAGGAATTAAAAATGTTTACTTAAGATCAGGAACAAATTGGTGGCAATCTGGTGCTGATAGAATTGGTGGAGGGTTTATAGAAACATTGGAACCATCACAAAGAGATATTTCTGGCTTTGAAATTATGGATCAATTAATTTTATCGACAAAAGATCTTCCTGGCATAACGGTAGAGGTTGAGGCGGATTTAGGAGGTCCCTCTTTTGATTCGCCAATCGAGTTAGATGTATATGGAAATACTGAAAATGAAGTAAATGAAGCTGTTTCTTTGATTGAAGGTCATATGAGAAATGGAATGACTGGATTAAATAATATTTTTTCATCTAAAGCATACCCTTCAGTTGAATGGAGTGTAGAAGTCGATAAACAAAAAGCTGCTCAGCTTGGAGTTAGTGTAAGTGATGTTGGTGCTCTAGTTCAAATGTTAACAAACGGATTTAAAGTTGGTGAGTATCGTCCAGATGATGCAAAAGATGAAGTTGAAATTAGAGCTAGATTTCCAGAATCTGATAGAACAATAACAGGCATAAGAGATCTTAATGTTGTTACAAAACAAGGAACAGTTCCTGTCAGTTCTTTTGTGAAGGTTATTCCAAAAGAAAATCGCCAAACCGTTAATAGAAAAAATGGTAAATACTTTCAGGAAGTTGGTGCTGGTACTATTGATGAATCAAAAGTATCTCAGAAAGTAATGGAGCTTGATAATTGGCTTAGTAATGCAGAATTAGGGTCTGGTATAACTTATGGATTTGGTGGAATGCAAGAAGAAACAGAGGACGTAAATAAATTTATGTTAGGTGCGGGATTGACAGCAGTCTTCATGATGTTGCTAATGTTGATAACACAATTTAATAGCTTTTATCAGTCTTTTATCATTTTATCTTCTGTAACAATTTCTTTTGTTGGAGTTTTGCTAGGCTTACTGATTACTGGTAAATCATTTAGCACAACAATGACGGGTCTATCTATAGTCACACTAGCGGGTATTGTAGTTAATAATAATATTGTTTTGATTGACACTTTTAACAAGCTAAAACAAGAAGCCCCGCATATTGATAAATCGGCTCATATTATAAATGCATGCAAGCAAAGATTAAGACCAATAATATTAACTTCATTGACAACAATATTTGGACTGATGCCATTAGCTATGGGTATAAGTCTTGATATAATCGCAAGAGATATAGTTGTCGGAAGTAGAATAGTTGATTGGTGGTCAAATTTAGCTGTCTCAATAGTTTTTGGGCTTGGATTTAGTACTTTTATAACACTAATTCTGACTCCAGCTGTTTTATCTCTGCCTTATGCAATTAGAAACGATTATAAAAATTTCTTCCAAACCTCAGCCAATAAACTACAATAAATTATGGCGAATGAAAATAAAAAATTAGACTTTGAGTCATCATTAAAAGAGCTTGAAATAATTGTTTCTAAACTCGAAGATGAAAATATAAATTTAGAAGATTCAGTTAAATCATTTGAAAAGGGAATTAATTTGGTAAAGAAATGTCAGGAACAACTTCAATCAGCTGAATTAAAAATTAAAAAGCTTTTAGATGATGGTTCATCCAAAGAACTAGATATTTAATTTATTCTTATGCTTAATGATTATCTTTCTGAAGTAAGAGATATAGTTTCTTGCAACATAAGAGATCTAATTGGTAACTCTAATTTGATTGAAGAGGCTATGAACTACTCTGCCCTTGCCGATAGCAAAATGATAAGAGCTGGTTTAATTTTTGCATCATCAGAAATAAATCAATATCTAAACATAAATTCTAAAATTACACTTGCAACTTCGCTAGAACTTATTCATACGTATTCTTTAATTCATGACGATCTTCCCTCAATGGATGACGATAATTTTAGAAGAGGTAAGAAAGCAAATCATATTGTATATGGTGAAGCTAATGCAATTTTAGCTGGAGATGCCTTGCAAAGTTTAGCATTTGAAATTATCGCAAACGATAGTGATCTAAATTCTTCTGATAAGGTACAAGCCATAAATCTTCTAACTAAGGCGATTGGGAAAAATGGTATGGTATATGGTCAGCACTTGGACATCGAATCAGAAAAAAGACGTGTCTCTCAAAATGAAATTGAAGATATACATATGCTCAAAACAGGATTATTGATTGAATGTTCAATTATGTTTGGTCAAATTGGAAATCAAAATAAAGAGGAGTTAGATCTACTAAGAATATTTGGTAAAAATATTGGATTAGCCTTTCAAATTATTGACGATCTGCTTGAAACAACTTCCGATAAAGAGACACTTGGCAAAAATATTGATTCTGATAAAAAAAATAATAAATCGACTTACGTTAAAATAATTGGAGCTGAAAGCGCTAATAAAAGAGCAAATGAATTGAAGGAACATGCCATATCACAACTTCAGAATGTGAGATCTGATAAAGTTAGCTTGTTAATTGACCTAGCAAAATATATTACGACAAGGAAAAATTAAGTTGAAGATATTTAAAGAAATTCCTATAAAAAAACCTAACACTCCTCTTCTGGATAAAGTAGAATTTCCTGCTGATTACAGATCTTTCTCTATAAATGAATTACAAACTCTATCAGACGAACTAAGAGAATATTTGCTTTATTCAGTTGGTCAAAGCGGTGGACATCTTGGAGGCGGTTTGGGTGTAATAGAGCTAACAGTAATATTACATTATTTATACAACACACCATTCGACAAACTTATTTGGGATGTTGGGCATCAAGCATATCCACATAAGATTCTTACTGGAAGAAAAAATAAAATTGAATCTATCAGAAAGAAAAATGGCCTAGCCCCGTTTCCAAGCATCTTTGAAAGTGAATATGATTCATTTGGAGTTGGGCATTCAAGTACTTCCGTCAGTGCATTATTAGGTATGGCAATTGCGTCAGCAGAATCAGAGCCAGAAAAAAAACACGTAGCTGTAATAGGTGATGGTGCAATGACAGCTGGAATGGCTTTTGAAGCATTAAGTCATACTGGACATATAAAACCGAATGTCCTAATAATTCTTAATGATAATGATATGTCCATCTCTGAAAATGTTGGTGGCCTATCAAACTATTTTTCGAGGATTTGGGCCTCCAAAACATATAAAGGAATAAAAAAAAGTGGTGCTAGTTTTTTAAAGCCTTTACCACAGGCATATCATCTTGCTAGAAAAGTTGAGACTCAGATGAAGGCAATGGTTGCACCTGGGACTATATTTGAAGAATTAGGATTGAATTATATTGGACCAATTGATGGCCACAATATAAAACAGCTTAATGATGTAATTTCTAACCTAAGAGACTTTGAGGGACCTCAGTTTCTGCACGTTATAACTAAAAAAGGTGCAGGTCTCGATCCAGCAGAAGCAGATAGAATTGGATTTCATGCAATTAGTAAGATTAAATCAATTAAGCAAAAAATTTCAGAAAAGAAAAAATATCAAGATATTTTTGGTGAATGGATTATAGATATGGCTGAAAATGATAATGAATTAATTGCGATAACTCCAGCTATGCGTGAAGGTTCAGGACTTGTAAATTTTAGTAAAAAATTTCCTGAAAGATATTTTGATGTTGCAATTGCGGAACAACATTCCGTTACTTTTGGAGCAGGTCTTGCCATTGCCGGTAAAAAACCGGTTGTAGCAATTTATTCAACTTTTTTGCAAAGAGCTTATGATCAATTAATTCATGATGTTGCTGTTCAAAACTTAAATGTAACTTTTGCATTGGATAGAGCTGGTTTGGTTGGTGAAGATGGTCCTACGCATTCTGGAAATTATGATATTGCATATCTGAGATGTATACCAAATATGGTTATATGCACTCCATCTGATGAAAATGAAACAAGGCTCATGTTGACTTCAGCCTTTAATCATAATGGTCCAGCATCGGTAAGATATCCCAGAGGTGAAGGACCTAATGCAAAAGTTAACAAAAAACTAGACACTATTGAAATCGGAACGGCAAGAATAGTTCGTGAATCAAGCAAAAAAAACATAATGTTGAATTTTGGATCTCTTTTGCACATAGCTGATGAAGTATCAAAAAGTCTAGATTTAACTTTAATTGATATGAGATTTGTTAAGCCGCTTGATGAGAAAATGCTACTAAAATATTTAAAAAATGCAGATTTTTTTGTTTCAATTGAGGATGGTACCGTTATGGGAGGTGCAGGAAGCGCAGTGCAAGAATTTTGTTCAGAAAATAAAATTAATATTAAATCTTTTTTACTTGGTATACCTGATAAATTTATTGATCATGCTTCAAGAGATGAAATGCTTGAGGCTGCCGGACTTTCTCCTAAACAAATTAAGCTTAAGTTAAAAGAACTAATACAATATAAGATGGAATAATGGCTATTAAGCCTGCAATAACATCATCCATTACTATACCAAAGCCATTTTTATATCTTTCATCAAAATAAGAAACTGGAAAAGGTTTTAAGATATCAAAAAGTCTAAAAAAAATTAATGCCGCTAGTGCATATATTGTTCTTTCATATTGAGAGTTTGCAATGAAAAAAACTGGTAGCATGGCAATCCAAATTCCAACAAATTCGTCTATAACAATTGATTTGTCATCTTTCACCTCAAGATCTTTTGATATCTTTTCACAAACCCATATTGAAAGAATAAAAAATAACACAGTCAAGATAAACATAAGAGTTGAGTCAATAAAATGCGATATGTATATAAAAATTAGCCAGCTTGCAATACTACCAAAAGTACCTGGTGCAATTGGTATTTTTCCAATACCACCAAGTGTTGCTATTAAATGATATGGATTTTTTAAATTAGGAAAGGTGTTCATTATCTATAATTGTAACAATTTTCCTTGCTGTGGATGGCGCAGTTGTCCATTTGCCTCCAAAAATAGAAATTAAATTTTTACTATTTTGTATGTGAAAGTCCCTTGTAGATCGGTGAAAATCTTTTTCTAAAGATTTGATTAATGGTCTTACACCTGAAAATGATGAAATAACATTATGTTCTGATATACGATCTTTAAAAAATAAATTAAAACTATTGATTAAGTAATCCTTTTCCTCATTATCAATATCTGGGTTATCAGGGCTATGAACTCTTTTTTCAGTCGTTCCTAAAAGAGTATTGTTGCCATATGGAAGTGCAAAAACATACCTAGTTTTACAAATCCCATCAAACATAAAACCAGTTTCAATATATCTATTTAGAATCAAGTGACTGCCCTTAATAAAATCAATATCTTTCTCACTTTCTATATTATTTTTATCAAGAAGGATTTTGGTCCATGGTCCAGCTGCTAAAATTATCTTATCAAAATTAAATTCATCAATTTGACCAACTACATTAAAATTTTGAACCTCATAATGTTCAAAAATATTTACTTCCAAATCTTTTAATTCACATCTTAATTTTTTGCTAAGGGATTTGTCATCCATAGCTCCATCAAAAAAAGTTAAATAATTTTTATAGTTTGTATTAGTAATGGTATTTAATTTTGAGTTTTTAAGAATAACTCTCCCTTTTCCAAGTATTTTATTCAATGAAAGAAGCTCATAAAACTTAATTCCGAAAAAGTATTTTATAAACTTCATACTTAAAACATTTTTAAAAGGAATTAAAATCTCTATCTTTTTAGTGCCATTTGGAAAGTTCTTTAGCCACCAGTGTCTGTCATTTAAACCATTTTTTACCTCTTTTATTTGTAAACTCTCAAGATATCTTATACCTCCATGTAGAAGCTTGGTTGTCCTAGAGCTTGTTTCAGAGAGTAGCTCTTTTTTTTCGAATATCGTTACATGATGGCCAGACTGTGCAAGAAATATAGCTGTAATTACTCCAGTAACACCACCACCAATAATTCCAATTTTTTTATTTGAATGAGTCCCAGCCATCTGTTTCTATTGTGATTAAATTGTTGTTCTTAAATAGTAATATTTCATTTCCTTCTATTATTTCACCTATACAAAAATAATCAGATTCATCTAAAAATAATGAGTTAGCTTCTGAAATTGTAAAACATAATTCAAAATCATCACCGTAACTTAAATCAGCTACATCTTTTAAAATTGGAATATCTTCAAATTTTATATTTGCACCAACATTTGACATTGAGCATATGCTAGATAGATCTTTTATGAGCCCATCAGAAATATCAATACAAGAAGATGCTAGCTTTGAAATAAATTCACTTTTTAAAAATTGTGGTTCAGGTCTTCTAAATTTTTGACTGTATATAGAATCAACATCATTTGTTACATCATCTAATCCTTTTTTACCTATACCTAATGTGCCAGTGACAAAAATTTTTTCACCAGGCATTGCTCCTGATCTCTTGAGAGGTTTGTCATAAAGAAATCCGAAAACATTCACACATATGCTTATCTCGCCAAAAGTAACATCTCCACCGACAAGCTCAATTTTAAAATCTTTTATAGAATTTTCGATACCCTTTGCGAAGTCCTCATACCATTTTAAATCCTTCGAATTACTTGTAAGGCCAATTGTCATGAATGATGGATATGCGCCCATTGCCGCTAGATCACTAAGTGCAACAGCAACTGAACGATAAGCAATATCCTCAGGTAAAAAATTAGGTGGGAAATGAGTTCCAACTTTGGAAATATCTAAAGAATGAACAATATTTTTTCCTTTAGTGTCTAAAACCGCAGCATCATCTCCGGACCCTACTTCGATTAAATCATCAGCATCTGATGTATTAATCAGATGCTGAAAGGTTTTTAATATCTTTTTTTCTGATATCAAGAAGGATATCTTTCAAACAAGCCGCTAGCTCCCATACCCCCGCCAACGCACATTGTTACAACTCCAAATTGCTTATCTAAACTATTGAGTTGTCTAACAATATGACCAACTTGCCTAGAACCAGTCATTCCGAAAGGATGTCCAATTGATATTGAACCACCATCTAAGTTAAGTTTATCCATAGGAATACCAAGCTTATCTCTGCAAAAAACTACTTGAACAGCAAAAGCTTCATTAAGTTCCCAAATATCAATATCGTCAACAGACATATTGAAGTTTTTCAATAATTTTGGGACTGAATAAATTGGGCCAATCCCCATTTCATCAGGTTCACAGCCCATCGTTGTAAAGCCTCTAAAATATGCAAGCGGTTTTAAACCTAATTCATTTGCCTTTTCTTCTGACATTACAAGTGTTACGGATGCTCCATCAGAAAGCTGAGATGAATTTCCAGCGGTTACTGATCCATTTTCAGGGTCAAAAACTGGTTTTAATGATGAAAGACCTTCAAGTGTTGTTTCGGGTCTATTGCATTCATCTTTGTCGACTGTGTAATCAATTTCTTTAGATTCTCCAGTTTCTTTGTTCTTTAAAAGCATTTTTGTTTGCATTGGAATTATTTCATCATCATAACCACCTGATTGCTGAGCTGCAGCTGTTCTCATTTGACTTTCAAAAGCATACTCATCTTGAGATTCTCTTGAGACATCATATCTTTTTGCAACAACCTCAGCCGTCATACCCATTGGAAAATATATTCCAGGAGCTTCTTCTGCAAGCCTTTCATTTACAAAGTTGTCCATATTCATATTCATCATTGAAATTGTTTCGGCTCCCCCTGCAATTACAGTGTCATAACATCCAGCCATTATTTGCCCAGCTGCCATTGATATTGATTGTAGTCCAGATGAACAATACCTATTTATAGTCGTTCCACCGGTGCTTATTGGAAGATTTGAAAGAACAGCCGCGTTTCTTCCTATATTATGTCCTTGGGCTCCTTCTGGATTTCCACAACCCATAATAATGTCTTCTACCTGATCAGCAGGAAGGTTTGGATTTCTATCTAACATTGCATTAATAATATGTGCGAGCATTTCGTCGGGCCTTGTCATATTGAATCCGCCTCTATGAGACTTAGCTAACCCTGTACGAACACTATCTACAATAACTACATTTTTCATAATTTCTCCAATAAAAATCTTAACTATTTTAGTCTATCTTTATCCTTACTTAAAGCTTTATACCATTCTGGAATTAGGTCTATATCATATTCTTTAGATTTTTTTAAAATATAAGGTATTGAAATCGGGCTAAATGGAAGAGAAACTAATATCCCTAAACCAAGGCTTTTAAAAATTTGCTTTAACTGAAAGTTTGCTACTTCAACTTCAGCATCAGATGCATTACCTTCAATAGATTTTAGATATATGTCTAACATTTTTTTATTTTGATCTGTTTCTGCTAAAAAAGATTCTTGAAGTTTTAAAAGCTTTTGCTTAATTTTTTCTGTATTCATATATTAAAAAATATTATCCTATATTTAATAACATGAAGAAATCTGAAAGAGCCAAAATTGTAAAAATAATACTGGATAAAAAATATCCTAAAACTCCTATTCCATTGAATCATTCAGATAACTTTACTTTGCTTATTGCTGTTCTTTTATCAGCGCAATGTACTGATGAAAGAGTTAATAAGGTAACGCCTCGCTTATTTAAGATTGGTTCAAATCCAGTTGAAATGTCAAAAATATCATTGAATGAAATATATGAAATTATTAAGCCTTGTGGACTTGGTCCACAGAAATCTAAAGCAATATTTAATCTTTCTAAGATACTCATTAATGAATATGAGGGGAAAGTTCCGAATAACTTTTCAGATCTTGAAAGGCTACCAGGAGTGGGACACAAGACTGCCTCTGTTGTAATGAGTCAGGGTTTTGGTGTTCCAGCATTTCCTGTTGATACACATATTCATAGATTGGCTCAAAGATGGGGGCTTACAAATGGTAAAAATGTTACAAAAACAGAAGAGGATTTAAAAAAAATATTTCCAGAAGATTCATGGAATAAACTTCATTTACAAATAATTTTCTGGGGAAGGGAATACTGTACAGCAAAAACATGTTACCGATTAGAATGTAAAATATGTACCACTTGTTATCCAAATAGAAAGAAAGCTTTTATCCACAAAAAGCCATAGATAATATAAAATAAGTCATCTTAAAATTTTTTATTTAACTAATTATGAAAACTTCCCAAAGCGATAACATTTTTTCTAATGAGAGCTCAATTAAAGATTATGACTCACAGTTGTGGAGCTCATTTAAGGATGAGGCTCAAAGGCAAGAAGATCATATAGAGCTAATTGCATCTGAGAATTATGCATCTAAAAGAATATTAGAAGCACAAGGCTCACTACTAACAAATAAATATGCTGAAGGATATCCTTCAAAAAGATATTACGGCGGCTGTGAACACGTTGACATTGCTGAAAATCTAGCTATCGAGCGAGCAAAAGAACTTTTTAAAGCCGATTATGCTAATGTTCAACCACATTCAGGGTCTTCTGCAAATGCTGCTGCTTATTTAGCACTTTTAGAGCCTAATGANACTATTTTGGGTATGAGTCTTGATCATGGCGGTCATCTAACACATGGTTCTAAAGTAAATTTTTCAGGTAGNAATTATAAAAGTATCCAATATGGTCTGCATCCTGAAACAAATGATATTAATTATGATGAAGTTAGAGATTTAGCAAAAAAATNTAATCCAAAATTGATAATNGCTGGTTTTTCAGCCTTCACCGGAATAGTTGATTGGCAGAAATTTAGAGAGATTGCAGATGAGGTAGGAGCATATTTTCTTGTTGATATGGCNCATGTGTCAGGATTGGTAGCTGCTGAATTATATCCCTCGCCGATCCCATTTGCAGATGTGGTTACATCAACTACTCACAAAACTCTTAGGGGTCCTAGATCAGGAATAATTCTAGCTAAAGCAAATGAAGAAATAGAGAAAAAACTTAACTCTGCTGTTTTTCCAGGATCACAAGGTGGNCCNTTAATGCATGTTGTTGCTGCTAAAGCGATATGTTTNAAAGAGGCTCTTGATCCTGAGTTTAAGTCTTACATTCAACAAGTCATGATCAATGCAAAAATAATGGCAAANACAATTATGTCACACGGAATAGATATCGTTAGTAATGGNACAGAAAATCATATTGTCTTAGTTGATTTAAGAAGCAAAGGCATTACTGGAAAGGATCTTGAAAAAACACTTGGAACAATAAACATTACTGTTAATAAGAATTCGGTTCCNAATGATACCGCTTCGCCTTTTGTAACATCAGGCATAAGAATTGGAACTCCAGCCGTCACAACAAGAGGTTTTAAAGAAAATGAAATTATTATGGTTAGCAACTGGATATCNGAAGTTATAAATAATTTTAATGATGAAAGCTTACATAAAAAAATAAAAGAAGAAGTTGATGAGCTTACAAAAGAATTTCCGGTTTATTTNTAAATAGATGTATTGTCCTTTTTGTCAAACTGAAGATACAAAAGTAATTGACTCTAGATTGGTTTCAGATGGATCACAAATAAGAAGAAGAAGATCTTGTGAAGTTTGTCATTCAAGGTTTACAACATTTGAAACAGCAGATCTTGCATTACCGAGAGTAATTAAAACTAACGGCGAAAGACAACCATTTAATGGCTCAAAGCTGAAGAAAGGTATGCTTCGGGCGCTTGAAAAAAGGCCTTTATCTATAGAAGAGATAGATACTTTGTTTGGAAAAATTTTAAAAGAAATAAGAACAAGAGGTGTAAGAGAAATAAAATCTATAGAAATTGGAGAAATAATGATGAATGCACTNAAGGAAGTTGATAGTGTTGCCTATGTTAGATTTGCTTCNGTTTATAGAGATTTTCAAGATATAAAAGATTTTTCAGAAGAAATTAATTCTTTAAGCAAGGAAAAGCCTAAAAGTAAAAGAAATAAAAAATGAGTTACGAAGAAATAATGCTTCGTGCAATTCAGAAGGCTNAAAGATTCAAACACACTGCAAAGCCTAANCCNGTTGTTGGAGCTATTCTTNTGAAAAATAATGAAATTATTTCNGAAGGCTATCATGAAAAATTTGGTGATAATCATGCTGAAATTAATGCCATGCTTAATGCAGAAAANTTTAAAGGAGAAAAATTTAATAGCTTTTCTGAGCTTACNCTTTTTTGCACTCTTGAGCCNTGTAGTCATGAGGGNAAAACACAATCATGCGCTAAAGCAATNGCCAAAAGTGGTATAAAAAATATTGTAATTGGNGCAGTAGACCCAAATCCAAAAGTATCTGGNAAAGGNATTGAAATACTAAAAAAGAATAATNTAAATATAAGTATTGGAGTACATCAAGATCTTGTNAAAAAACAAAATAAGTATTTNTTTTATAAACACGAAAATAATANGCCTTATNTTTTAGTAAAAATAGCCAGCTCTAATGATGGAAAGTCACATTATAATTCTAATCATAGAACATACATTACATCTGAAAAATCAAGACAAGATGTTCAGATTTTAAGAGCTTCTTTTGATGCAATACTGACAGGAGGAAATACACTTAGAAACGATAATCCTCAAATGAATGCTCGAGTAGATTTTGATGTAAATCAACCTGAAAAAATTCTCTTAACAAATAAGCAGTTTANTAAAGAATCTCAATTTTTTNATAATTCAAGAGTAAGAGTAATNACTTCTTCAAATTTAATTGAGATTATCGATTCATTTNGTTCAGATGATATATGTTCAATCTTTGTAGAAGCAGGTCCCAAATTAGTAAATTCATTTTTGAAAAGCAAAATTGTAGACGAACTTATAATATACACATCTCAAAAAAATTTAGGAAAAGACTCTGTGCCATGGTTTAAAGAAGATAATGCTATAGAAAATTATGGTTTTAAACTAGAATCCTCTTGTAAAATTGANAATGATTTAAAACAAATATNTATCAGACATGAATAAAAGCAGTATTTTAGANATTATAGAAGATATTAAGAATGGTAAAATGGTCATTGTCGTTGATGATGAATCAAGAGAAAATGAAGGTGATCTGATTTGTGCTGCTGAACTTGTTACTCCAGANATAATCAATTTCATGGCATCAAAAGGAAAGGGTTTGATATGTTTACCTATGAGCAATGAGCTTTGCAAAAAATATGATCTCCAAATGATGACAAATAANAATAGGGCTGCAAACAAAACTGCGTTTACCGTTTCAATAGAGGCTGCAGAAGGTATAACAACTGGTATATCGGCTGCCGACAGAGCNCACACAATAAGGACTGCTGTAGATAAAAAATCAAAGCNATCCGATATAGTACAGCCTGGACATATTTTTCCACTAAAAGCTATGAAAGGTGGGGTTTTAAGCAGGGCCGGACACACAGAAGCTGCATGTGATTTAGCNAAACTAGCTGGATATCAATCTGCTGGAGTAATATGCGAAATAATGAATGATGATGGAACAATGGCGAGAAGAGATGACTTGGTAAAATTTGGTATTGAAAATAGCATAAAAGTTGGAACTATTGCAGATCTTATTGATTACAGACTATCAATGGACGCTACAGTTGAATCAGTNTTAGATAAAAAAGTTGAAAATGAATTTGGAGAATTTACTTTGAATGTTTGGAGAGATAAGATTCATGATGAATATCATTTTTCATTACAAAAAGGNGATCTTAAATCTGTTGAATCTCCTTTGGTACGAGTTCAAACTCAAAGTACGCTTCAAGANATACTAGGAATAAATGAGTTAGGCAAAAATTGGTCAATAAGAGACTCTCTTAAAAGAATCGCTGATGAGGGAACGGGTTTATTTGTGTTAATAAATTATAAAGATGCNAAAAGTTACTGGTTAAATAAATTAGAGGAAAAAGAAATTGAGCCAAAATCCAATAGAAGAGTAATAGGTGTAGGATCTCAAATATTGAGAGCNATGGATTTAAAGAAAATTACGGTACTAGGAACGCCAACAAAATATAATGCNGTCTCTGGATTTGANATTGAAATAACAGGATTTANAAATGAATAANATATTAATTGTTCATACATCTTGGTATNAGGATTTAATTAATAGCATGTTAAAAATATCAATAGATATTCTCAGCAAAGACTTTAAGTGCNTTATCGCAAAAGCGCCTGGAGCAATTGAACTTGCNTCACTAGCTAATCANAAAATGCAANATGATGAATATATTGGGGTCATGTTTCTTGGAATTGTTGTTAGGGGNGAAACAACTCATTATGATCTTGTTACTANTGAAACTTTTAGATCAATTGGTTCTTTATCAGAAAAATATTTTGATAAAGCTATTATTAATAATGTACTTTGTGTGGAAAATAAGGCTCAGCTAAGAAATAGACTTGAAAANAATACTTCAAATAATGCAAGTTCTCTTATTCAANTAGTAAATGAAAAATCTAGCTAACTATAAAATCTCAGTTAGGACNAGAGAATATTTAATTCAGGCGATTTATCAAATGATTTTTGATAATCAAAGCTCTTCAGTAATTATTTCTCAATTTAAAAATGAACATAAAGCAANAAAAGTTGACTTCAAAATGTTCAGTCAATCTNTTAANTCAATAGAAAAAAATAANATCNAGATAGATGCNGNAATTGATTCATTGGATATAAAGAAATCAAGTATTCAGATTATTGATAAATCANTACTCTATTTTGCTATAAATGAAATTTTATATGGCAGTCTAGANCANCCAATTACAATAGATGAATCAATAAGATTGTCAAAGAAATTTTCAAGCCCAGATTCGTTCAAATTNATTAACGCATCTTTAGATAAATTTATTAAAAAATTGAGATAATTTATCTAATTATGGTTTGATCTCGAAATGGGCCAGTTGAGATAATCGAAGCTTTACAGCCAATAAATACTTCAATATATTCAATAAATTTTTTAGCATTTTCAGGAAGATCAGAATATGAAGTAACCCCTTCAATTGATTTNTCCCAGCCACTAAAATCTTCATAAATTGGATCTCCATTATCATATTTAATGCATGCTTTTATTGATTNCATGCCATCGAGCACATCAAGTTTAGTNATACAAAGTTCTGTTACAGAATTCANAAANACAGCTTTTTTNAAAGCTACTAGATCAAGCCAACCACATCTTCTTGGTCGACCTGTTGTTGCACCAAATTCATTACCTTTCTTGGCTAAATATTTCCCATTATCATCAAAAAGCTCTGTCATAAAAGGACCTTCCCCTACTCTTGTCGTGTATGCTTTTGATATGCCTATAATTTTATCAATTAACTTAGGTCCAATTCCTAATCCAGTGCATACGCCACCGGCAGTTGTGCTTGATGAAGTGACATATGGATAAGTTCCATGATCTATATCTAAAAGGGTTCCTTGAGCTCCTTCAAACATAATAGAATTTTTATCAAGAACCAAGTTTTGAATTAAGTCTTGAGAATCGACACAATATTTTTTATATAAATATTTAAATTTTAAAATATTGTTAAATATTTTTTCAGGGTCATGTGGTTTGTGTTGATAGACTTTTACGAGAATGCTGTTGTGGAAGGCTAGCAATGATTCAACTTTTGCTTTTAGTAGAGTCTCATCACTAAGATCACCAAATTTTATTGCTCTTCTTCCAACTTTATCTTCATAAGCCGGACCTATTCCTCTTCCTGTTGTACCGATCGCTTCTTTCTTATCTCTCACAGTATCTATAGAAATATGTGAATCAAGAATTAGCGTGCATGCTGAACTTATGAAAAATCTTCCATTAAAGTTTATTTTTCTATCTTCTAATTCACTGATCTCTTTATGAAGTGCTTCGAGTGACAAAACTACTCCATTGCCAATAATACATTTTGTTTCTTTTCTTAGAATACCAGATGGAATCAAGTGAAGAACAGTTTTATCTCCGTCTACTTTGATTGTATGCCCTGCATTATGTCCGCCTTGAAAACGGCATACAGCATCAACAGACTGACTAAGATTATCAACAATTTTTCCTTTGCCTTCATCTCCCCATTGAAGGCCAAGAATTAATGTATTCACTTATATATACCTAGTCAGGATCTGAAACTTTCTTTTCATTAAGATATTTTAAGAATTCTGAATTTGCATCGATAAGCATAACATCAGATTTATTTTCAAATGTTTCAACATATGCTTTTATACTTCTTGTAAATTCATAAAATTCCGGGTTTTTGGAAAATCCTTCTGCATAAATTCTTGTTGCTTCTGCATCTCCTTCACCTCTTAATAACTCTGACTTTTTATATGCTTCGGCTAAGATTACGACTTTGTCTTTGTCAGCCACTGCACGTATTTCTCTTGCTATTTCCTTGCCCTCTGAACGCAGCTCCTCAGCTAATCTATTCCTTTCAGTTCTCATTCTTTCGTATACAGAGTTACTTAAATTTGATGGAAGATCAATTCTTTTAACACGGAAATCAATAATCTCAACTCCAAGATCAGCTACTGAGTCATTTAAAGAATTTAACATAATACTCATTAGCTCATCTCTTTCTCCAGATACAACTTCTTTGACTGTCCGCTTACCAAAGTTATTTTTAAGAACAAATTCGGATCTTTGGCCTAATAAGCTATTGAGACTGTTGAAACTTCCATTATTGGCTTTATAAAATGTTAATACATCTGAAATTTTATATTTTATAAAAGAATCTACTAATAAGTATTTACTTTCAACTGTTAAAATTCTATCTGGTTCCTCATCTAAGGTCTGTATACGACTATCGTACTTTTTAACTTCTTGTATGATTGGGAGTTTAAAATGAAATCCAACATCAATGTCGCTTCTAACAGCTTCACCAAATTGAAATACAATTGCTTTTTCTTTTTCATTAACAATAAAAAAGCTGTTAAACAAAATTCCAACTGTTAAGGCAGCTAGAACAAGTAATGAAGTGTTTCTATTCATTGTCACCACCTCTTCTAAGATTTAATCTATCAACATTAATAGATTTACTACTTTCTTCCATCATTTTATCCAGAGGTAAAAGCATTAGATTATTACCACTATCAACGTCAATCATTACTTTGCTGGTATTAGAAAGTACTGATTGCATTGCATCAATATACATTCTGTCTCGCGTAACTCTTGGTGCCTTTTCATACTCAGATAGAAGTTGAGTAAATCTTCCGACTTCACCCTCTGCATTTGCTACAACTTCGAGTTTATAACCTTCTGCATTTCTAATTCTAGCTTGAGCTTGACCTCTAGCTTCAGGTACGATACTGAGAGCATATCTCTCAGCTTCATTCTGAAGTCTTTCTTTGTCCTCTCTGGCAGCAACAACATCATCAAAAGCATCTTTAACAGCTGCAGGTGGATCTGTTTTCTCAATATTTACTTGCTGAACAATCAGTCCAGTAGCGTAGCTATCTAATATACCCTGAAGCCTTGTTTGTACTTCTTGTGCAATATTTTCTCTTCCAACTGTTAATGTTTGTTCTAGTGTATTGTCACCAACAACATGTCTTAAGGCGCTTTCAATTGCCTGTCTTAAGCTTCCTTCTGGATCTTTTACATTCAAAACAAAGTCTTTAAGATTTGCGATCCGGTATTGAGCAGAAACTGTCACGTCAACAATATTTTCATCTCTGGTTAACATGCTATTAGTTTGAGTATATCTTCTAGTTAAAGAAACATTTTCAATATATCTTTCATCTATTCCAGCTAATCTAAAATTTAAACCTTCTTGTTGCTCTTCGTAGAACTTGCCAAATCTCAGAATGACTGCTCTTTCAGACGCATCTAGCTGATAGACAGACTGATAGGCATATAATATTGAAAATGCAAATAAAGCATACAAAAACATCCTTGATAATGAAATATTAAAACCATTACCACCACCGCTTGAACCATTCGAATTATTTGAAGATTTCTTACCGCCTAAAATTGAAGAGAACTTTTTTATAAGCTCATCAAAGTCAGGTGCATCGTTTTTATTACCCCAAGGATCTTTATCTTGATTTTCCCAATTCACAATATTTTAACCTCGTAAAATTTAATATTATTATAAACCTATCTTGGGGCTTATTATTATATTTAAAGTAAAGAAGGTATCTTTTTAATTTTATCTTCTATGACTTTGATTTGATCAATCTTTATTTGTTCAAAATTATCCCAGTTTCTTAACCATGTGTCTTGTCTTTTTGCTAGCTGTCTTGTTGCAAATAATGCCTTTTCATACATTGTATTAATATCATATTCATTATTCAGATATGAAATTGCTTGTTTGTAATTTATAGATTTTCTTATGGGGTGGTTGTCATCTATATTATATTTTTTTAAAAGCATTTGAACTTCACTACAGAGCCCTCTATCAATTATTTTCTTTAATCTTTTTTCAATTCTTTGGTGAATAATTTCTCTTTCGTCACATATNCCAAATTGATGAACTTGATATAAGCTTTCTAGNTTTTTTTTNGTAGGCTCTTCAAAAATCTTACTCATCAATTTTCCNGTTTTTTTAAATACCTCGATTGCTCTTATTATTCTTAGACGNTCATTTTTATTAATTTTTTTAGCATAANTTGGATCAATATCTAATAAAACTTTATAAAGATAGTTGGTTTTATTATTATTTTCATCTAATTCGATTCTAAAATTCTTATCGCTTTTAGGCAATTCATGAATACCAGNGTATAAAGATTTAAAATACATCATTGTCCCGCCAACAAATAAGGGTATTTTCTTCCGGCTATGTATTTTATTTATGATCTGATTTGATTTTTGAATAAAATCAGCAACTGAAAAGATTTCATCTGGTTCAATAACATCAACCAAGTGGTGTGGAAATTGTTCTAAAGTTTTTTTTTCAGGTTTTGCTGATCCAATATCACAACCTTTATACACCATAACAGAATCAACACTAATTATTTCAATTGGAAATTTTTTCGATAGATTAATAGCCAGATCTGTTTTGCCGGTAGCGGTTGGACCAAAAATAAAAATAATTGATTTTTTTTTCGAGCTATCTATCAAAGAGCATCTTCATTGGTTTCGCCAGTTCTTATCCTGATAACTTCATCTATTGGGGANATAAATATTTTTCCNTCTCCGATTTTTCCTGATCCAGCAGACTTGATAATAGCTTCTTTGACTGAATCAACCATATCATCTGATACCGCAATCTCAATTTTAATTTTTGGTAGAAAATCAATCGTATATTCTGCACCTCGATAGAGTTCTGTATGGCCCTTTTGTCTNCCAAAACCTTTAACNTCAGTCATTGTCATTCCNGATACACCAATTTCATCTAATGCAGATCTTATCTCTTCTACTTTGAATGGTTTAATTATCGCTATTACTAGTTTCATGATTTAAAAAATTATTAATGTATTCTATCTGTTTTTTTGATGAGCCACTATTATTGTTAACAACTTCGTATGCATTAAGTATAAGTTTGTTTCTTGAATCAGNGTTGTTCAATAATTCATANAATGCATCATAAAGAGAATAATTATGATCAATCTGAATACAACCACTATTATTTTTAAAAAGGNCAGTTATATCCTCAAAATTTTTCATATAAGGCCCGATTATAAATGCGCATTTATTTGCAGCAGGCTCAATTATGTTATGCCCTCCATATTGAGGGAAAAGACTGCCTCCAATAAATGCTATATTAGCTGTCCTATATAAAGACTCTAGAATTCCAGTGGCATTTATAACNATAACTTCTTTTTGATTTAAATTTTCTGGAAGAGAAGATTTGATTTCATAGATGATGTTCTTTTTTTTCAAAATTTTAGAAATGGATGAGGCTCTTTCTGGATGTCTTGGTACGATAATAAGTTTTAAATTATCAAAATCTTTTTTTAATTTTAAAAATGATTCTATTGCGACTTCATCTTCTCCTGCATGAGTGCTTGAACATAGAATTAAATTATCTTGTTTTTGTATANCATGAGAAGAGCTATTGATTTCAACATCAAACTTTGTTGTTCCACATTTCTTAATCTTTTCTTTTTTTACACCTAATTGTATAAATCGACTCAAGTGTTCTTCACTTTGNACAAGAATTAATGAAGTTTTATTTAATGATTCCTTGATTAAGCTNTTAATCTTTATATATTTATTAAGCGAGGAACTTGAGAGCCTTGCATTAGAGATAAATATGGGAATCTTTCTTTTGTTTGCAAGATGGATCATTGAGGGCCAGATTTCTGTTTCAAATAAAATCATTATGGTTGGGTTAAAAGTATTTAAAAAAGAATTTACAAAAAAGTANTGATCCCANGGAGCATATACAACAATAATNTTGTTTTTATATATCTTTTTTGCTTCCCTGAGTCCTGTTGGTGTTGAAACTGTTAATACTATATNATTTTGTTCAACAAGCTTTTTTAAAANAGGCTTNGANCCAATAACCTCNCCCAAACTTACAGCATGAAACCATAATAAATTATCTTTNGATTTTTCATTATAAAAGCCTATTCTATTTTGAAAATCTTTTAAGTAATCTTTATCNTATATTGCTTTGAGTGCAATTCTGAGAATCATGAAAGGTAAAANAATCGTTAANAAGCAATTGTATAAAAATATTTTCATTTTCTAATTAAAGAGTTCTAATAATGTAATAATACAATGTAATATCTCATGAAAAACGCTTTGTTGGTAATTCTTATTCTCTTTTGGAGATTTATTCTTCTTTNTCCAAAGAAATTGCTTTTAATATTATCAGAAATTATTGGACGGTTCCTCTTCATTCTTTCGTTAAATAGAAATAAGGTCTCTAAGACCAATATTGATCTATGCTTTCCAAACCTAGAATCAAAAAAAAGATATCATATNCATAAAAAAAATATAATAAACTCTGGNNAAATTATCTTTTATACAGGTGTTGCATGGTTTTGGTCCGACNATAGAATTAATAAAAAAATAAACTATGAGATAAATGGTCTTGAAAAAATTTTAGANCTNCAAAATAAAAACATAGGCGTTTTATTAATGTTCAAGCATTCTTTACATCTNGAATTAGACACGAGAATTCTTGGAATGAATGCACCGATTTATGGCATTGAAAGAGAACATAATTCACTTTATTTTGACAAGATTCAAAAAAATGGAAGNCTAAAAGGACTGGCTGGTNTAGCTGATAGGAAAAATACTNTTACATTTATGAAATGGTTGAAAAAAGGAAAAACAGTTCTATATGCTCCAGATCAAGATTATGGTTTAAAAAATTCAATAATTACTGATTTTTTTAAATTGCCTGCAGCAACAATTTCAGCTCCTTTTAAAATACAAAAACAGACAGATTGTGAATGCTTTTTTTTAAATTCTTATTTTAGAAAAGGTAAATTAATCTTAGATATAGAAANATTAAATTTAAATAATTCTGACATTGATGATTATCTAAAAAATTTAAATCTTTTCATTGAAGAAAAGATTAGCAAGCATCCTTCAGANTATCTATGGCAACATAGAAGATTTAAATCGACCTTGGGAAAAGAAAAGATTTATAAATGAACCAAATATTCNACAAAATNGATAAATTAAAAGGCTTCATGCCTATTCATGAGGGTCAAGCATTAACAAGATGGTCGCATCAATTCTCAATGGTCGGACCAATTCTAGANATTGGTTCATTTTGCGGAAAATCTTCTATATATCTATCAATCGGAGCAATTCTNAATAATGAGAATATTTTTACAATTGATCATCATTTAGGATCTGAAGAACATCAAATTAATGAAGAATATTTTGATAAAGAAATATATGATTTTANTAAAAAAAGAGTTGATACTTTTCCTCTGCTAATAAAAAATATTAATAATTTAAAAATTAAAAATATTATTCCCATAATTTCAAATTCAAAATTGGCCTCTGAAAAGATTAAAATTAAATTTGGNCTTATTTTCATAGATGGAAGTCATTCATATGAGTCTGCTAATTCAGATTATNANTCATGGGAACCTAAAATTAGAAAAGGTGGTGCATTGGTAATACATGACATTTTTGAAGATCCNAAAAAAGGGGGTCAAGCACCATATGAGATATATCTTAGGGCAATAAAAGATGGTTATCAGCTTCNTGAAAGAGTTGATACTATTGCTTGTCTAATAAAGGTCTGACTGATTTTTTANAAATAAATCGGCTGCTTTTGTGTANGAATTAACNGTATCGGCAGCAAGTATCAATGCAGCTGAGGTCCAGCTAGGTTTTTCATTAGGCCAAAATATTTTTTCTTTGTATTGCCANCCCATATAAGGAATGAAATCATNATCTGAAATATTAATAATATCTGAAAGTAAGCGTTTCGCTTCTTTTGGTTTNTTTGAAATNACTAAAGAGATTATGAATTCACATGATTCTGCAACAGTTATCCATGGTTCCTCTTTAACACACTTNACNCCAATATCNNNAACATAAAAGTCAGAAAAAACTTTNTTTANATAAAATTCATTCATNGTTTGATCAAGACATCCTGANATAATTGGATAATACCAATCCATAGAGAATTTTTTTCTATCTTTTTGAAGATCAAAATTNCCNTCNGGNCTTATGATGGCTTTTTTTAGTAAAGAATATGATTTTTTCCATTTTGAAATATTTTTTGTTTGATTAAGTATTTTGGAAATTGCAATTGCGCATTCTAGACTTTTCAANATTGATGAGGATCCTGTAAGGAGGTAATCATTTTCAATGTTTCCTTTTCTATCAATTGACCAAGGAATGGTTCCTTTCATATTTTGAATATTAATTGAAAAGTTTATAGCGCTCTCTATGGTTGGCCAAAGATAGTATAAATANGTTTTATCTGAATAAATTTTATAAAAATGNAATGCTGCAACAGCAATATATGGTCCAAAATGTGTTGGTTTATTCTTTTCAAGAGGGTAAATATCTTCATATTTAGANAACCAACTTCCNTCAGCATTCTGGTTATTTATTAACCATTCAAATCCAAGTTCTGANGAGTCTTTATCATNAATAAAGTTTAGTGCCATTATTGATTCAATATGATCCCATGGATCATGTGTTCCATCTTGATTTGANGGAATTGCTCCAGATTTAAGTTGAAGTGATTTAACAAAAAATCCACACTTATCAAAGTTTTCCTTTGAAAAATCAATATAACTAAAATTTTTTTTNGGTTTAGACATCAATANGTTTTTCAAAATACATAGAAAAACTTTTTCCTAAAATTGGATTCATGAGCATATCAAGATAATCAATNATAAAAGGCTTTTTTAGAATATGTCGCTCTAAAATTTTNTTATANATTTTTACTAAAAAATTTGAATCTTGAGAGTTCCAAAAATAGCATCTTAACCACCAATAAGGACTGTGGATTGAATGGTATCTCTCTGAAGATAAGAACTTAAAACCAACATTACAAATTTNATTAACTAAGTCTTTNTGATTAAAAATTCTTAAATGTCCNCCTGGTTGATTCTGATATTCTTTTGATAACNTCCAACAAATTTTTTCTGGCCATTCAGCTGGCACGCTTGCATATAATTTTCCACCAGGTTTTANAACCCTAAACATCTCATTTAAAGCCACATTNTATTCATGAAGATGTTCCAACACTTCTGAACATATAANAAGATCAAAACTATTATCCTCAAAAGGTATTTCATATGCAGATCCTTTGAAAAATCTAGTCCTGGTTTCAGAGATTGACTTGAAATACTCATTACCCTCTTCAGCTTTCTTNATGGAAGGTATATCCATGTCTAATCCGATACAANTCATTTTAGGAAAATTTTGCATAACNCCAAATATATGACGGCCTTCTCCACAACCAACATCGAGCATCTTTCCATTTTNTTCTANNGTATATTTTTTTAAGTTAAANGTTAGCATTCTTGTAATNTTCTATTGTNTCNTTTATTGCATTNTCGTATTGATTNGTTATTTTAANCCAGTTGAAGTTTTNAATAATGTGNNCTCTACCCAATTCTGCGATTTTATAATATTTATCATAGTCTGAAATAATTTTTTTAATACTTTCTACTAGCATATTTGTATCTTTAGGTTTTATTAAGGTTGCATAATTTTTTGTTAATTCAGGAATTGAAGAGATATTTGTAGCGATAAGAGGAACTGAACAGCTCATTGCCTCGATNACCGGATAGCCAAAACCTTCATANAATGAAGTNACTAAGGCAATAGAACTTGAAGAGTATAANTTTGAAATTTNTTTCTTTGAAAGATTTGATTTAAAGGAAATNTTTGACTCTAATTTGANTTTTTTTATCAATCTTTCTGTATGNCCTTCTTTTTTGAATGCGCCAATAACAACAAGATTAATTTGTGGATAAATCTCTTTTAGTTCAGAAATTGCTTTGATCGANTAATCTAAGCCTTTTAGAGGAACATCAGCGCTTGCAGTNGTNATTAATCTAAATGAATCCCTTTTAATNTNAGNGTTATTANAAAATTCATCTGCATCTAGTCCATTATTTATAACCACAATATTATCTTTGTTGCATTTAAAGTCAGCAATAATATCTTTTTTTGAACTTTTTGATGGAGTAATTATTTTATTAATCTTGGGAGCTACTTTCTTTTGCATTTTTAAAAATGAATACCATCTGTNCCTTGAAAGTTTATACATGATTTTTTTTGATGCNTCTAATTCATGTTTATAGTCTTTTGTAATTGGATGATGAATTATTTCAATGAATGGAAATCTTTTTTGAATATCTATCATTCCATAGCTGAGAGATTGNTTGTCTATAACTATGTCATAGTTACTATTTTTAGTTAAATATTTATTTNCTCTGCTTCCAAATGTTCTTGGTTCAGGAAATCCTCCTAGTAATGTTGAAAAAAATTCAAGTATGTCATCGAAAGACTTATTTTTTTTTCTTAAAAATTTTTTAAGTCTTCTTTTAAATGAAAAGGAGTCAAACAAATCAAGGCCTGGTAACTTAATAAGATTAATTTCATCATAAAGATCTGGATATGGAGGCCCAGATATAACATCAACATTGTGTCCCATTAAGCTNAGAGCATANGAGATATCTTTTATGTAGACGCCTTGTCCACCGCCAAACTTTGCGCTTCTATAACTAAGTATTGCTATTTTTAATNTTTTCAAATGAACTTAATTTACGTATTGAAGCCAATCGCCATATGCCGAAACATTTCCAGATACTATTTTTTGAAAATTTTCTTGAAGNTCTCTTGTAATCTCTCCTCTTNACCCATTATTAATTTTTTTTGAGTCAAGTTTTGTAATCGGAGTAATCTCAACAGCTGTTCCAGTAAAAAAGGCTTCATTTGATCCNGCCAAATCCTCATATGTAATATTTTTTTCTTCAACATTAATTTTCATATCTTTTGCAATCTTTATGACTGATTTACGAGTTATGCCATCAAGGCAATTATCTGTTTTGGGAGTNAATAAATTGTTATCTTTTACTATNAAAATATTTTCACCGCTTCCTTCCGATATAAAATTGTTTTTATCCATNATTANTGCCTCATCAGCACCTTTCTTGATTGCCTCATGAAGCGCCATTGTGTTACTGAAGTATGTCCCAATTATTTTATTGCCAGAGTGAAGAGGATTTTCGTACTGTTTAAACGAAGATTTAATAACAGATATACCATTTTCTTTCGATTTAGGATCCATATATGAGGGCCATTCCCANGCTGCAACAGCAACGTTTACGCTTAAATCTAGTGCNCGAAGTCCTAGACCTTCATTTCCGAGATATACAATTGGTCGAATATATCCCTCTTTGAGATCATTTACTTTTAAGATTTCACATTGTGCCTGATTGAGAGCTTCTTCTGAGTAAGGAATGTTTATATTTAACTTAGAAGCNGCATCAAATAATCTCTTNGTATGATCAAAAAGTCTAAAGATTGCTGGACCATTCTTTGTTTTATAAGCTCTTACNCCCTCAAAAACTCCGGTTCCATAATGCAATGTATGTGAGAGAATATGAACATTAGATTCATCCCATTTTTCGTGTGATCCATTTTTCCAGATCAATTTGTTGTCAGTATTTATAAACAATTTTCAAGTTATAATTAAGATAAACTATTATTACAAAATAGGTCATCTAACAAAAGGNAATATGCAAATTAAAAAATCAATCTTCAGAGAATATGATATCAGAGGAATTTATCCAANTGAGATAAACGAAGATATTGTNAATGAAATTGCAAAAGCAATATCTATTAAATGTGATGAAGAGAATATCAATGAAGTTTGTGTTGGCAGGGATGGTAGGCTTTCAGGAGAAAGCTTNCTCCATAGTTTGTCAAAATCACTTTCTNGTTACGGTCTTGATGTTGTTAATATTGGGCTAGTAACAACGCCGTTGCTTTATTTNGCTGCTAAAAAATTAAATTCCAAAAGTGGAGTAATGATAACTGGTAGTCATAATCCAAAAGAATATAACGGTATTAAATTAGTAATAAATGATAAGCCGGTTTCAGGAACTGAAATTTTACAACTCATTGAAAGAAAAAAAGAAAAATTGAAACAANCCAATAAAATTATTCAAAAAGATATTAAAAGCGAATATATTCAAGAAGTTGCTAAAAATATTGATATTAATTTTAACAATAAAAAAATTAAGTTAGTCATTGATTGTGGTAACGGTGCTGCGGGNTGTATTGCACCAGAATTATTTAAACAACTTGGGTGTGATGTATATGAACTATATANTGAGGTTGATGGTAATTTTCCNAATCATCANCCNGATCCTGGAAAAATTGAAAATTTAAGAGATCTTATATCAAAAGTAAANGAAGAGAAGGCTGATTTAGGTCTAGCTTTTGATGGTGATGGTGACCGTGTTGGGTTAGTTACAAATAAAGGTGANGTTGTTTTTCCTGACAAGATACTCATGATGATCTCCAAGAGTATCCTATCCTCTCAAAAGGGAAAAATTNTTTTTGATGTTAAATGTTCAAATGCATTAACTAACATTATCANAGANAATGGAGGGGANGCAATTATGTCACCAACTGGTCATTTTCATATNAAAAATNACATAAAGAAATATGANCCNTTGCTTGCAGGAGAGATGAGTGGNCATATTTTTTTTAATGATAAATGGTATGGTTTTGACGATGGCCATTATTCNGGNGCAAGGATCATTGAACTTATGTCAAAAGAAAAAAAGGCNATTTCAGATTTAGAGGAGGAGCTCCCAAAATTATTTTCAACACCTGAGCTAAATATTACAGTNACAGATGAANCAAAATTCAAAATAATTNAAGATTTTTCATCAAAGTGTAATTTAAATGGAGAAAAGGTAANAATTGATGGATTGAGAATAAATTTTCATAATGGATGGGGTTTAATAAGAGCATCTAATACAACACCTAAACTAGTNTTAAGATTTGANGGAAATACAGAGAAAGATTTAAATAATATCAAAAATGATTTCATGCTTGAACTCANTCGCATTTGTCCAAATATTGATATAAATTTAGAATAAGAAAATGAAAAAAGATAGAAAAAAAATTATTCTTCAATCACTCGCAAGCATGNTAGAAGAGAGAAATCTCTCTAAAATTACAACTGCTTCTTTAGCAACAAAATCTGGAATAACTGAAGCTGCACTATATAGACATTTTCCTAGCAAAAGATCTATATATGCTGAATTATTTACTTTTTGTGATGATGCTATATTCTCAAAATGCACAGAATTAAAAAATGCAGATATACCCACTCAAGATAAAGTTAAAAATGCATTCTTATTTTTTATTATCTTTATTGAAAAAAATAAGGGTTTTGCAAGACTTCTTTCAAGAGAAGCTTTGTCGAGTAATGAGCAAAATGTAAGTGACAACGTCAATCAATTTTTTGANAGATTNGAATTGGTTATTAAACAAATATTNAAAGAAAGTCCTGNTGAGCTGAAAACCCAACCAGGTATTTCTGCTCAATTACTTGTNACTACTCTTGAAGGNAATATNGGAAGATTTATAAGATCTAAATTTAAAGATACACCTTCGATTTATATTGAGAATGTATGGGAATTGCTATCNGTGAGCATTTTTAAATCTTAATCTAATCTTTTATANCTTATTCAAGATTTTCGTTTAAAAATAATTCGAAATAAAAATTTTCTTTCAACTCAGAGTCTNCCTTGCCGGTTGATTTATTGATTCTTACAAATGAGATGTCATCTGGCATAACAAAACTTCCTTTATCGAGAGTTCTCAATTTGAAATCCATATAATCTAACCAAATTGGTAAAGCTATGGTTGAACCAAACTCATTTTTTCCAAGTGAAGAAAAATCATCGGTACCAACCCAAACAGTTGTTACTAAATCTTTATGAAATCCTGAGAACCAAGTNCTAATTGAGTCATTTGTTGTGCCTGTTTTGCCACCTATATCATCTCTTTCTAAAAAAGCAGATTTCCTTCCTGCAATTCCGTTCTTCATAAAGCCTTTTAGGGTATCCTCCATTAAAAAAGAAATCCTTTCGTCTATTACTTTTTCTTCTTTATGAAGTGGATTGAGAATATAATATGGCTTATTNATATTCATTTCTATGGTATCAAGCCACGGAAATGCAGCATAGTTACTGATGTTTGATTGATTNATTGATTCTTGATGTGAAAAGATTATCTTCCCTNTCCTATCAACAATACGATCTATAAAGAAGAGATCTGACAAAATTCCATTACTCGCAATAACTCCATATGCTCTNACCATTTCTGCAGGTGAGAAATTCCCTGAGCCNAATGCAAGAGATAAATCAGTTGGTAGTCTAGATTTNTTAAATCCAAAATTTTCAANATANTNATGAGATTTTTCTATNCCAAGCTCTCTAAGNAATTTNATAGACACAATATTAACTGACTTCGTAAGTGCNTCCCTTAATGATATTGGNCCNTAAAATTTTCCAGTATAGTTTTTAGGCTTCCATTCACTCTCCAGATTCTCATCTTGAAATATTATTGGAGCATCATTAATTAGTGAGGATAAGTTATATCCATTTGCTAAACCTGCTGAATAGATAAATGGTTTAAAACTTGAACCNGACTGTGGATAAGATAATCTAACTCTATCAAAACTACTTTCGTTGAAGTTTTTTCCTCCAATATAAGATACTACTCTGCCTGAATTAGGATCAATGGAAATTAATGATGATTCAGCATTTGGGATTTGATCTAGGATAAAGAAATCCTCAATCTNTTTAAAATAAACAAAATCTCCAAAATTTATAAAATCACCAAATCCATTTGGTTTTATGTCTAAACTATCAATTGAAATTCTTTTTCTTGCCCAATCATATTCATTTGACCAACTAATTTCTTTTACATCAAAGTCTTCATCAAGAAGATAAATATTCTCATCTGTTACCTTAATNACTATGGCTNTTTTATGTGATTTATAGAATGGATTTAAATCGTAAATATTGTTTAATTTATTTTGAATAGNGTCTTTAAAGAANTCATCACTCTGAAAATATTCTTGCTTTAAAAAACTTACCTGTAAGTCATTTAATAATTTTTTCTGTTCTTCNTTAAATNCTNCAGCATAATTTTTAGCCTGTTGCCATCCATGCCTTTTATCATATTCAAATAAATGCTTTAGAATATTTTCTTTTGCAATTCTTTGTGATTCTGAATCGATAGTCGTGAANACAGACCATCCTTCTTTATATGCCTTNAAACCATATCTTTTAATTACTTCTTGTCTAGCGAGTTCTGCAATATGAGCTCCATCAATAGCATATAAATCTATATTTTTAGTAACTTGTATTTTTTCAGATATCGCATTTTGATATTCCTCATCTGTTATGTAATTCAGTAAAAGCATCCTTCCTAAAATCCAATTTCTTCTCTGANTTGTTCTNCTAGGATTTTTTACTGGATTTACTTTTGATGGAAGTTGGGCAAGCGCTGCTATCGTTGCAGACTCNCTTATTGTTAAATTATCAACNCTTTTATTAAAATAGGTATTTGACGCTGCTTCAATACCNTAAGACCTATTTCCCAAAAAAATTCTGTTTACATACAATTCTAAAATTTTTTCCTTATCTGCTTTTCCTTCCAACTCTAGAGCAAGAAAAATCTCACTTATCTTTCTTTGTATTGTTTGGTCTCGTGAAAGAAGATAGCCTCTTACAACTTGCATAGTTATGGTTCCNCCTCCCCCTCTGCAACCTGANGAGCTAACACATCTTAAAAATGATCTAACTAAACCNGAATAACTTATTCCTTGNTGATTAAAGAAATTATCATCTTCTGCAGCAAGAAAAGCTTCTTTTATAGAATCGGGNATTTGATTGTATTTAATTGATCTTCTTTTNATTTCACCAAATTCACCAATTAATACACCATCTTTTGTANATACTTTAAGTGGCATTTGAAGTTCNGATTCATCAACAAGTTTTATCTCAGGTAAATTTGGTTTAGTAAATGCATAAGTTAGNAGAATAGTAACTATTCCAAATAAACAAAGNGAGGTACTTGTAATAAATAAGAATTTAATAATTCTTTGCATNCTCTTATTTTAGNTCTTTATTTTTAACATTAAATCATTTCTCATTTAAAAAGTGTATTTATTCTCTTTAATGTTAAAATTTGCACACTTTTATANATTATGAATATTTTTATTGTAGGTCCAATGGGTTCCGGTAAATCCACCGTTGGAAAAATTATATCTGATGAACTTTTTCTCAGCTTCTTTGATACTGATGAGGAAATTGAATCAAGGACAGGTGCTTCAATCGACTGGATATTTGATTTGGAAGGAGAGGAAGGTTTTCGTAAAAGAGAAAGTGAAGTTTTAGAGGAAATGGCTCAAAAAAATTCAATTGTTCTCTCGACTGGAGGTGGTGTAATTTTATCTGATATAAATAGAGAACTTTTATCATCAAGAGGGACTGTTTTTTATCTTTCTACTCCAATTGATGTTCAGGTTGAAAGAACTTCAAAAGACAAAGATAGACCACTTTTAAAAAATGGTGACCCAAAAGAAATCCTGAGCACTCTTCACGAGAAAAGAGAAAGTCTTTATTTGCAAGTTTCTGATCATGTTGTTGAAACCGCAAATAAATCCAGCCAACAAGTTGCCACAGAGATAATAAATCTAGCTAAAAAATAAAATGACGATTATTTCTGCAGGAAAAAAAGACTCAAAATATGATATTTTTATCTGTGGAGAATCTATCCCAAAAGTAAAACTTAATGAGCATTTAAATGCCAAAAATAAAATATTGATTATTACAGATCATGGTGTTCCTGATAAACATGTAAAAAAATTAAAATCCTTAATCAAGAATCAAAATATATATATCTATAAAGTAAAAGCTGGCGAAAAATCAAAGTCATTTAAGTCATATCAATCAATTATTAATAAATTATTTGAGCTGAAATTTGATCGCACCGATACAATAATTGCTTTTGGTGGTGGTGTAATTGGTGACTTAACTGGTTTTTGTGCTGCGACATTTTTACGCGGCATTAAATACATACAGATACCTACGACACTTTTGTCTCAAGTTGATTCATCTGTTGGTGGTAAGACTGCTATTAATGTACCTCAAGGCAAAAATTTAGTTGGTTCTTTCTATAACCCCTCATTTGTCTTAATTTCAACTGGATTTTTGAAAACGTTACCGGAAAATGAATATCAGTCAGGTCTTGGTGAGATTGTTAAATATGCTCTCATTGGAAATAAAAAACTAAAGAAAATTATTCAAGATAATTATAAAAGTATCATAAAAAGAAATGGCAAGGTTTTAGAGCTTATCATAGAGGAATCAATTAAAACTAAATCAAAAATTGTTACACAAGATGAAAAAGAAAATGGTATCAGGGCTATTTTAAACTTTGGACATACATTTGGACATGCAATTGAAGCCTTCAGCAATTATAAGAAAATAACACATGGAGCAGCAATAACACTTGGAATGGTAATCGCAGCTAAAGTTTCTTTTTATGAAGGGCATATAAAAGAGTCAAAATTAAGAGAGGCTATTAATTTAATTAGATCACTAGACCTTGATATCAATCATCATAAATATAAATATGTTGATCTAAAACAATACATAAAAACAGACAAAAAAGTTTCAGAGGGGAAGTTAAATTTGATCTTAATTGATAATAAATTTAATGCTTTTAAAACTTCGAAATTTAATTCAAGAAGTATTGTTAAAGCAATGAGTTAGGCTGCGTTTGCAGTCGTCGCTTTTAGTAGATCTTGGATATTTGAAGCCGCTGGTATTACTAACCAAAATTTCGATTCATACCTGTCAAAGTCATTTAATAGCTCTCTTGCTTTAATGCTCTTTGTGAACTTATAGTGATTTGATAGTATTTCCTTTAAGTGCCTTCTGTGAGGTTGCATTTCCTCAGTAGTGATTCTCTCTAGGTTTACTAAGCCTCTATTACACTTGTCAAAAAATGTTCTATCTTCATCTAAAACATACGCAAAACCACCGGTCATACCTGCACCAAAGTTTGAGCCTACTGATCCAAGAACAGTAATGTGTCCTCCAGTCATATATTCACAGCAATGATCTCCGACACCCTCTACAACTGAATTTGCACCTGAGTTTCTAACAGCAAATCTTTCACCTGCTGAGCCAGATACATATAACTCTCCACCTGTTGCGCCATATAAACAAGTATTGCCCACCAACACAGTTTCTTTGTGTTCTTGGGCGTAATCATGATTGTTTTTAATTATTATTCTTCCTCCGTTCATACCTTTTCCAACATAATCATTGGCGTCACCATCTAAAGTTAAATTAAGATTCTTAGCATTCCAGCAACCAAAGCTTTGACCTGCTGATCCTTTGAAGTTTAATAACAAAATTTTATCCAGCCCTTCCTCTCCATATTTATTAGCAATATAACCAGATACTGACGCTCCTATTGAACGATCTCTATTAGAGATTTTATAATCGAGAGATGCTTTTTGTTTCATATCGATAAATTTTGTTGAATCTTTGAGAATTTTCTTAGAAAGAATACCTTTGTCCCAAGGTCTATTTTGTTTTACTGTGCAATAATGTGGCTCCGTAATTGAAGCATTTTTTTCGAGAAGTCCAGAGAGATCAATGTTTTTGTATTGCTCTTCGACATCACGAAGTTGTTCAAGGTATTGAGTTTGTCCAATAATGTCTTCTAGTTTTTCTATTCCCATATTTGATAAATGTGATCTAACATCATTGGCTATAAAATTAAAGTAGTTTATGACTCTCTCTTTTTCGCCTATAAAATGTTGATTGATTAGGTCTTTTCTTTGAGTGGCAACTCCTGTTGCGCAATTATTTAAATGGCATATTCTTAAGTATTTACATCCCATTGCAATCATTGGTCCAGTACCAAAACCAAATGATTCAGCACCAAGAATTGCGGCTTTAATAACATCAAGACCTGTTTTCATACCTCCATCAGTTTGCAGCCTGACTTTGTGTCGTAAGCCTGCATCTCTCAAACTCTGATGCGCCTCAGATAATCCTAATTCCCAAGGTGAGCCAGCATAACGAATTGAGGTTAATGGGCTTGCACCTGTTCCTCCATCATGACCGGAAATTGTAATTAGATCTGCGTAAGCCTTTGCAACTCCAGACGCAATTGTTCCAACCCCTGGTTCAGAGACTAATTTAACTGAGACAAGCGCCTTTGGATTCACCTGTTTTAAATCATATATAAGCTGAGCTAGGTCTTCAATTGAATATATATCATGATGGGGTGGTGGAGAAATTAGTGTTACCCCAGGTGTTGAATATCTAAGTTCAGCAATTAACTTGTTCACTTTACCTCCAGGAAGCTGACCGCCTTCNCCAGGCTTAGCTCCTTGAGCAATTTTAATTTGAAGAACTTCTGCGTTAACTAAATAGTGAGGTGTAACACCAAATCTACCAGATGCAATTTGTTTAATTTTTGACATCTTATTAGTNCCATATCTNTGTTTACCCTCTCCGCCTTCNCCAGANTTTGATCTTGCNCCTAACGAGTTCATTGCCTCTGCAAGTGTTTCATGAGCTTTTGGTGAGAGAGATCCAAGACTCATACCAGCTGAGTCAAATCTTTTAATAATATTTTTTATAGGCTCAGGTGATATATCTTTATTTTTNTTATATTTTATTCGAAGTAGGTCTCTCAACATTGCAGGAGGCCTATTATCAACAAGTGATGAATATTCTNTATAAACTTCGCTAGATCCTGAAGATACTGCTTCTTGTAATTTCTTTACTATTTCAGGATTATAAGTNTGATATTCACCGCCATGGACGTATTTTAGTAATCCGCCAACACTCATATCAGATAAATTTGACCTAGAATATTTATCAAGTTTTCTAATCTCTTTATCAAGATCTTCGAAACTTTTTCCTTGGATCCTACTAACAGTATTCGTAAAACATATATCAACAATTTCTTCATTAAGGCCAACAATCTCAAAAAGTTGTGAGCCTCTGTAACTGGAAATTGTTGATATCCCCATTTTAGAAATTATTTTTAATANTCCTTTATTTATACCTTTTCTATATCGAGCACAATTTTCATGTGGATCACCCTTTAGTTCATTTCTTTCTGTNAGGTCTAAAATAGTTTGATAAGCTAAATCTGGATAAANTGCTGTGGCNCCNAANCCAATTAGACANGCAATTTGATGAGTATCTCTTGCAGAAGATGTGGANACAATAATATTTACTTTTGATCTTAAGCCAAGGGCAACCAGATGTTGATGAATGCATCCTACTGATAAAAGAGCATTAATTGGTAGATAGTTTTCTTGNGGCAGCGTTTCAACNAAATGAATAATTGTGTTTCCGTTATTTACACTTTTTTCAATGTTGATTTGAAGATTCTTAATAGCTTNTTTNAGGGTAATGGAGTTTTTGAACTCTAATTTAAATTGATCACTTTTAAAATATGGATTTTCTATAATTGATTGAAGTTTTTTGTGCGAAAGGACTGGTGAAGATGTCACAAGTCTTTTTGCATGTTCTGGTGTTTCTTCAAAAATATTTAATTCAGGTCCGTAACAAGTCTCAAGTGACATCACGCTTGCTTCCCTGAGAGAATCAATAGGCGGATTTGTTACTTGAGCAAATTGCTGTCTAAAGTAATCATAAAGTTGCCTATGCATTTTACTCATTACAGCTAANGCAGTATCGTCTCCCATAGAACCNGTNCCTTCTTGTGAGTCAATGGATAGCGGTTTTATTACNGAAGTTCGCTCCTCTTTAAATAATAAAAAAANTTTTGATAGTAGGTTGAATTTTTTGCTCTCAATCTTTTTTAAACCTTTGCCCTCGAATTTATCAAGGCTAGATTCAACATATATTGCACTTTCTCTTAACCATTCTCTATAAGGTGCACGATTNTTTAATCTTTCATCGATCTGCCTTTCAGATAANATTTCTCCTGTTTGAGTATTTATTGCTATCATCCCTCCAGGAGAGANCCTTCCTTTAAATGTTATATTATTTTCTTCAGTTGGATTTATGCCTGTTTCGGATGCAATAGAAATTATATTATCTTTATCTATTTGGAATCGAGCTGGTCTAAGCCCATTTCTATCTAATAAACAAATTGCCCAATCTCCATCTGACATAACAATTCCAGCAGGTCCATCCCATGGTTCCATGTGCATCGAATTATATTCNTGAAATCCTCTTACATCAGGATCCAGTAGTTGTGAATTCTGCCATGCTGGAGGAAGAACCATTCTTATTGATTTAAANATATCTATGCCCCCTCTTATTAAAATCTCAATCATNTTATCTANNGCAGAAGAATCTGANCCATCCTCATTCACAATTTGTTTAAAATTTTGAATTTTTGGTATTTTTGGTGTTTCAAATATGTTTGATCTTGCTTTAACCCAATTTCTATTACCTCTAATAGCATTAATTTCTCCATTGTGTGCAAGAAATCTAAATGGTTGAGCCAAATGCCACTTTGGGCTTGTATTGGTTGAAAATCTTTGATGAAAAACACATATTGATGTTTGAAACTTTTTGGATTTAAGGTCTAAATAAAAATTTTTGATATCTTTAGGCAGCATTAAGCCTTTATAAATGATAGTTTTTGATGAAAGACTGCAAAAATAAAANTTTTCATCATCTAAGAAGATTTCTTCGATAAATTTTCTTGATTGCAATATAGATGTNTNAAAATCCGACTCATCTATATTTTCATTTTTGGGTTTAATGAAAATTTGATAAATGTTTGGCAAACAATCTAGTGCAATTGAGCCAAGAATTTTTTTTTGAACTGGCACAGATCTATATGTGATGAGCTCGAGTTTCTCTTCATTGAGAATATCTTTTATTCTTGGTAAAAGTTCAGACAAATCGTCTTTATAAAAAATTTGACCGATTGCAAATCTTTTAGGCAAAGAAATATTTTGCTCATCAAATATTAATTTATTAAAAAACTCTTTGTTTATANTAAGAAGTAATCCGCAACCATCTCCAGTTTTTCCATCAGAACCGATGCCTCCTCTGTGAGTCATGCTTTCTAATGCTGCTATTGAGTCATCAACAATTTTCCTTGAATGTTGGCCATCAATACTAGCAATTAAACCGAAACCGCAGTTATCACGAAAGTCATTATGTTTGTAAAGTTTTGGCATATTTAAAAGTGTGAACNATATACTATAACAAAAAATTACCAANTATGCATAAAAAGTGTCATACTATGTCATACTCGCACAGACAAATAATGATAAAAAAAAATAAGCAATACAGAATTGAGAAAGGTCTTTTGCTCTTTACTCAGCCAAGATCGCCCTATTTCTATGGTAAATTCAGAATAAATGGGAAATATAAAACAAGGTCATTTGCTCCTATCTCAGATATTGAGGAAGCAAAAAAGAGGTTATATGAATGGCGTGAAGAGATACTTGAAAAAGAAAATACTTTTGGAATCAAAAATGATACAAATTTTAATAACAGAAATGAATATATATCATTTGAAAAGCTTGATAATGACTTTCAATTTTTGGATGTGGGNAGATTTGATCCAGGGAAGATANCACCGGATGAAAGAAAAATTAATTTTGTTGAAATTTATGGAGAATACAATGAGGTNCAAGCATCAAATCAAGCNCATAGGTGCTTAGANTGNGGTAATCCTTATTGCGAATGGAAATGTCCAGTTCATAATTATATTCCTGACTGGCTGAAACTGGTAAATGAAGGAAANATAATCGAGGCGGCTGATTTATGNCACTCAACAAATAGCTTGCCGGAAGTTTGTGGCAGGGTATGTCCTCAAGATAGATTATGTGAGGGAGCCTGCACACTNAATGATGGATTTGGGGCGGTAACTATTGGATCGATTGAAAAATATATTACTGAAAAAGCATTCGACATGGGNTGGAAGCCTGATATGTCTAACAGAGATTGGACAAATAAAAAAGTCGCAATAGTTGGATCTGGGCCAGCTGGCATTGCATGTGCTGATGTTTTAACAAGATCGGGTATTCATTCTCATGTATTTGATAAAAATGAAGAAATTGGTGGATTATTAACTTTTGGTATACCTGAATTTAAACTTGAAAAGTCTGTTATAAAAAGAAGAAGGAAAATACTAGAGGAAATGGGTATAAATTTTCATCTTGGTGTAGAAATTGGAAAAGATATAAAATTTAAAAAATTATATGATGAATATGATGCTGTTTTTTTAGCGATGGGGACCTATACATCACTTGAAGGTGGTTTTAGTGGTGAGAAATTACCTGGTGTATATAAAGCAATAGATTATTTAATATCAAATACAAAAAAACTTTTAAACATGAGTACCGGAAAAGGAGAACANATTAATTTTAAAGGCAAAAAAGTAATCGTTCTCGGTGGCGGAGATACGGCAATGGATTGTAATAGAACAGCAATTAGACAAGGTGCAAAGTCAGTTACTTGTTTATATCGAAGAGANGAAAAAAATATGCCTGGNTCCAGAAGAGAAGTAAAAAATGCAAAAGAGGAAGGAGTATTNTTTGATTTCAATGTTCAACCTATNGACATACTGGGTAATGAAAAAGTTGAAGGAGTTAAGACAGTTCAAACAGAACTTGGAGAGCCTGANCAAAATGGTAGAAGAGTNCCAATTCCAATTTCTGGATCAGAAAGAATTTATGATGCTGATGTTGTTATTATTGCTTTTGGNTTNAGGGCTAGTCCNGCCTCATGGTTCANCAAATTTAATATANAGACAAGAAAAAATGGNCTAGTTTTAGCTAAAGAAGAGCAAGAATATAAATTTCAGACATCGAATGAAAAGATTTTCTCTGGTGGTGATATGGTGAGAGGCTCAGATCTTGTGGTAACTGCAATATGGGAAGGAAGAGAAGCTGGAAAAAGCATAATAAGGTACGTTAATGAGTCTTGAAAAATCTATTTTTTTAAAANCTTTAAACAAAGAAGTATTAAATACCCCTCCTATCTGGTACATGAGACAGGCTGGAAGATATATGCCTGANTANAGAACAATTAGAAAAAATTTTAAAAATTTTCTTGAAATGTGCAAGGATCCTGANGTGTGTTGTGAATTAGCAATGCAACCAATTAATGCATTCAATCTTGATGCAGCTATCTTATTTTCAGACATCCTAACTATNCCAGATGCATTTGGCTTGGGAGTANAATTTGTAGAAAATAAAGGTCCAGTATTTACAAAACCTATTAGTTCACCAATTGATATTAATAATCTTGGTCACTTTGATCCAAATGATCTTGATTATGTATACAAGGCTGTAACAAATATAAAGAATTCACTTCCNANTGACATACCTTTAATAGGATTTTCTGGAAGTCCATGGACTCTTGCCGCTTATTCAATNGAAGGCTGTTCATCTAAGGATTTTAGTAAGACTTTGAGTTTTATAAAAACAAATGAGATTGAAACTCATGAATTATTATCAAAATATACTGATGCGTGTTTTCTATATCTAAGAAAACAAGTTCAGTCTGGTGCTGATGTAATTCAAATTTTTGACTCATGGGCCAATCTTCTTAAAGAAGATGACTTAAAAACATTCTCCTTTGATTATATTGCTTCCTTGATCTCTGCTCTTAAAATAGATCCTGTAACAAAAAATACACCAGTAATACTTTTTGCAAGGGATCCTGATTGTAACNCAAAAATATTAATAAATTCTGGTGCAGATTGTATAAGCCTATACTGGACAATGGATAATTTTGATTTACATGCATCAAAAAATAAAATTGCACTGCAGGGCAATCTTAATCCAATGATTTTATTAGAAAATAATGAAACAATAAAAAAGGAAACTTATAAANTCCTAGCAAAATATAAAAATTATCCGGGATACGTTTTTAATCTGGGTCACGGTATTACACCAGATATTGATCCAGGAAAAGTAAAATATTTGACAGAAATTGTTAGAGATTTTTAATCTTCCCAAAGTCTAATTAANCCCTCTTGAGTGCATGAGGCAATTAACTCACCATCTCTAGAAAAAATAGAGCCTCTAGAGAAACCTCTTGCATTTCTCGTGATTGGGCTATCAATACTATATAAAAACCANCCGTCAAGGTTTAGCTTTCTGTGGAACCACATTGCATGATCAAGGCTAGCATTTTGTAGATTTTTTGTNAGAAAATTAACGCCTACAGAATTATTTGCTGCTCCAAGAAGTCCCATATCAGAAATATATAAAAGGAAGGCCTGCTGAATTACTTGATCATCNGGAAGGCTGCCGTCAGTTTTTATCCAAGTATTTTTATATGGCGGCATTCTCTCAGGCTTAAAGTAATTTTGTTCTTCAACTGGTCTCATTTCAATNTCTCTTTGTCTTATGAACATAGGCATATCCTCNTTATTCATATTTAATTCTTTTAAAATCTTTTCTCTTATTTCTTGCTCACTTTTTAACGACTCAGGCTCTGGAACTTTTGGCATTTTAATTTGATGCTCTAGACCTTTTTCTCTTTTTTGAAACGAAATTGAACAATTAAAAATAGCTTCTCCATCTTGGATCGCTTTTACGCTTCTTGTTGTAAAACTTTTACCATCTCTTATTCTGTCAACGGTAAAGGTAATTGATTTTTTCATATCTCCTGGTCTTAAGAAATATGAATGAAACGAATGAGCAAAATGTTCTGCTTCTACAGTTTTATATGCAGCTATAAGTGTTTGAGCCATTACTTGCCCACCAAATATTCTTTTGTATCCTACGTTAGTTCCATTCCAACTAAAAATGTCTCTGTCAATTTTTTCTAACTCGAATAATTGTAAAGATTTAGATAAGACTGATTTATTACTCATGCTCCTAGGTTGCGCTTAGGCCTCCATCAATTAGAAGTTCTGTTCCAGTTATGAAAGAAGACTCATCAGAAGCTAGGAAAATAGCAGCGTTTGCAATATCAATNGGCTCAGCGAGCTTTCTAATGGGTATTTGTTGTATGAGTTTTTGTTCAATGTTTCGATCCGGNGCTGCATCAATCATGCTTTGAACCATCGCTGTTCTTGTAAAAACTGGATGAATTGAATTACATCGAACTAAATTAGTAGATTTTGCACAATGTAATGCAATTGATTTTGATAAATGTCTCACTGCTGCCTTAGATGAGTTATAAGCAGACGTATTATGAGATGCAACAATTCCAGACATTGATGAAATATTTATTATTGAGCCATTTCCAGAATCCCTCATAAGCGGAAGAGCAAGCTTACATCCTAAAAATACTGAATCTAAATTTACGTTATGTACTAATTTCCATGTTTCAATATCAGTAGACTCAATGTCGCCACCATTACCAATACCTGCATTATTAACTAGTATATTTAATGAACCTGATTGCTCTTTAATTTGAGTAACTGCCTTTTCCCAATCTTCTGATTTTGTTACATCAAGCTTAATACCTGAGCATGATAACTCTGAAACAGTTTCGTCTAACATATCCTGATTAATATCACTTATGTATACTTTAGCGCCCTCTTCCATCATAGATTTCGCCATCTCTTTTCCTAGACCTTGAGCTGCACCAGTAATCAATGCTACTTTATCTTTTAGTCTTTCTGTCATAATAAATATATAATTAAATAAATTAATATCTTACATTGTTTATAAAAAAACTAGAACTTTAAACTCCCAAAAGGTAGGATATGCAGTCCAAAGTAATTGATTTACTATGACAATAAATAAAACTATAGATTTACCAATAAAACCTGATACAAAGATTGATGTCTCTAAAGTCTTTAATATTGATTCCAATTTAANTATCAAAGGCTTCAAGGACANGACAGATTGGGTTCCTCAAGTTGATGAAAGCTATGTTTTTGATAAAAATACAACNTTATCGATCTTGGCTGGCTTTGAACACAATAGAAGAGTTATGGTGCAAGGGTTTCATGGTACTGGTAAGTCAACACATATTGAACAAATTGCAGCCAGGTTAAATTGGCCGTGTNTAAGAATTAATCTTGATAGTCACATAAGTCGAATTGATCTTCTNGGCAAAGATGCAATTAAACTTAACGACGGCAAGCAGATTACTGAATTTCAAGAAGGATTGCTGCCATGGTCCATACAAAACCCAGTCGCGCTTGTGTTTGACGAATANGATGCAGGTAGACCTGATGTAATGTTTGTAATTCAAAGAATCCTTGAAGTTGAAGGTAAATTAACTCTACTAGATCAAAATAAAATATTAGAGCCTCATAGCTCATTTAGATTATTTGCAACAACAAATACTGTAGGGCTTGGTGATATGACAGGACTGTATCATGGAACTCAACAAATAAATCAAGGGCAAATGGATAGATGGCATATTCTCTCAACTCTTAACTATTTAGATTCAGATCAAGAATTTAAAGTTGTAATGTCTAAACTCACCAATCTAAAAGGGGTAAAAAATCAAGAAACTGTTAAAAATATGATAAAACTTGCAAACCTAACNAGAGCAGGTTTTGCTAACGGTGATATCTCAACATTAATGTCACCAAGAACTGTTATTTCTTGGGGTCAAAATTTTAAAATATTTAAAGATATTGTTTCGTCTTTCAAACTTACATTTCTTAATAAGTGTGATGAAGTTGAGAGATCGATTATCTCAGAATATTTTCAAAGATGTTTTGATTTAGAGATAGATAATTCAGAATCTAATAGTTAATAAATGGCTTGGACAAAAAATAGGGACAGACTTCATGAAGCTGCAATCTCAACTGTAAAAGCAATTTCAAAGAATAAAAGACTTTCCTCCAGCAAGGGATTGTTTCAAAGACCGCCATCTGGAACAAATATAGTTTATTCTGCAGTACCTAGATCCACAAAAGATCTTCCCAAATGGAGAGGTGAGTCTGACTTTCAAGCTTTTTGGCATAAGTTTCATAAAAGTAAAAAAGAAATCNCCCTTACACTNCCAGCTAGAATGATTTTTAATGAGTTAGAAGTAGCTAGNGTTGANATTTTAGGTTCAAATGAATTTAAAGGATCAAAAAAAAAATATTTCGGATTTTCTTAATCAAAGAAGTCTAGATATTGAAGACAATAAATCATTAAACTATTTATCACATGGTGTGAATTTGTGGCTAAAAGAAGAGGCAGGTTTTTACATAAGCAATGAGTCAAAAGCTATCATCATAAATTTTTGCAAAAAATACAAAATTGATGATGGGGCTAATAAAATAAAAGCTGAATTTATTAAGAATTTAAGTGATCAAAATAACTTCGAAGCTACTTCAGTCAAATTTCTTCAAAGCATAAATCTCTTGAAAGATTTTGAAGAAGAAGAAGAAAATCCTGATTTTGATAACTCGCCTGGAAGTACGGATGACCTAGAAAATCAAGAATTAGAAAACGATACAGATGATTCTGATCAAACTAGTATTGATCTTAAGGATTTTGATGGNGATATGGAGATTGATATACAAGAGGCAATTGAATCAACTGATGATACCTCGATTGAAGAAGAAATTGATGCAATTCCATATCCAAGAAATGATTTTACAAATCAATTNAAGAAAGACTATTCAATATATACAACTAAGTTTGATGAGATTATTGATGCAAAAGATCTTGTTACTTCAGATGAATCATTAAGGCTNAGAAATCAATTGGATAATCTTATAAAACCGCATCTATCAACCATTGGTAAATTGGCAAATAGATTGCAAAGGCTTCTGTTGGCTAAACAAAATACTAGCTGGAATTATAATCTTGAAGAAGGAATGCTTGATAATGCNAGGCTCCATAGAGTCATAGCAAATCCAACTTATCCACTAAGTTTTAAAGAAGAATCTGAAAATAAATTTAAAGATACAGTTGTTACTCTGCTTATTGATAATTCTGGTTCTATGAGAGGAAGATCTATTAGTTTGGCTGCAATATGTGCGGATATAATAGGAAGCACTTTAGAAAGATGTCAGGTAAAAACAGAAATATTAGGCTTCACTACAAAACATTGGAAAGGCGGAGACTCAAAAAAACTATGGAATATAAAAGGAAATAGAGCAAATCCTGGAAGATTAAATGATATAAGACATATCATTTATAAAAGTGCAAATAATAGTTGGCGAAGATCACGAAGATATTTCGGAGCTATGCTTCGAGAAGGTCTTTTAAAAGAAAATGTTGATGGTGAAGCATTAGCCTGGTCGCATGAAAGATTAATAAAAAGAAATGAGGAAAGAAAGATACTAATCGTTATATCTGATGGTGCACCGGTAGATGATAGTACCCTTTCAGCTAACAGAGAAGATTTTTTAGATAATCACCTAAGAGATATCATTTCATCAATTGAAAATGAAAGCCCTGTTGAATTACAAGCAATTGGAATCGGACACGATGTAACAAAGTACTATAAAAATTCTTTAACAATAAATAGAGCTGAGGAATTAGGTGAAGTCCTTCTTGAGGAACTAACTAAGCTTTTCAAGGATTAACAAATAATATAAAATAAGTTAATTAATGTTTGCACTGCAAACATTTTAACTAAGTAAGAGGATATATATGAAAATTCATAAGCAAAAAGGCCCTCCAGAGGACTTACTATATTTNGATGAGGATCTTGATCTCTCACAGAAACAAGTAGAGGATGTTGTAGAGATTTTTCATACTCCATTAACTGGTGCATATAACTGGGATTACACAGTTTCTGATAATAGGATTAAAAAACTTTATGAATTAGGTAAAGAGCTTAATTGGAATGGTTCAATTGATTTAAATTGGGACTACACTCACCCTGCTGATGAAAGATTGGTTGAGACTGACGATCAATTACCTCATGAGACTCTAAAGGCTTATGAGAATTTATCTGAAGAAGAAAAAATACTATTTGATAGACATTCAACCGCTGAACTTATGAGTCAATTCTTGCATGGAGAACAAGGTGCTCTTTTAGTAGCATCTCAATTGGCATCATGTGCTCCAACATACAATGCTAAACTTTATGCAGCCTCTCAAACTTTTGATGAAGCTAGACATGTAGAAGTTTTTAATAGATATCTTCAAGATAAAATTGGTATTCACTATCCTATTAATCCATCACTTAAGTTGCTACTTGATAAAATTCTTACTGATGAAAGGTGGGACTTAAAATTTATTGGTATGCAAATAATCATTGAAGGTTTGGCACTTGCTGCTTTTCAAATGCTAAAAGCAATAACAAAAGACCCTCTCCTAAAACAATTGCTTCACTATGTTGTGAGAGATGAAGCGAGACACGTTACTTTTGGAATAAACTATCTTGAAGATTATATAAAAACTCTTTCTCCAGAAGAAATAGAAGAACGCGCGCAATTTGCTTATGAAGCATGTGTTATATCTAGAGAAAGACTTATCAATACAAAGGCTGAGCAAAGATTTTTGGGTATGTCTGAAGAGGAGGCAAGAAAATTTGCAATGGATACAAAATCATTTGAAATGTTTAGAAATTTCTTATTCTCTAGGGTCATACCTAATCTATCTAGAATAGGATTACTGACAGACTCAGTCAGACCAAAATTCGAAGCATTAGGACTTTTAGAATATGAAAACGCTCCTGATGATTTTGAGTGTGACTGGGCTGAAATGAAAAAACCTTTAGAAAAATTTGGTCAAATACCAACTTCTTTATAATAGCTTTAAATTTATAACTCTGGCCTTACTTATAAGGTAATAATTTAAAATTGGAGAAAAAATGTCAAAACATGCTGCAATAAATAGATTCGGAAGGTCTGCCAATCCTGCGTTTTCAAGAAATTTTGATCAAAGTGGTTTTAGAACTGTCTCTTCATCTGCAAGCTCTAGCGATACTGGTTTAATGACTTTAGACGGCGCCGTAAATAAAACTGGTATTCTTCTGGGTTTATGTTTTAGTGGTGCTTTTATTGGTTGGAATATACCTCAGTTATCCCTTCCTGCAATGATCGTGGGTTTTATATTGGCAATGGTTACAATATTTAGAAATCCATCAAAAGCAGGCTCTACAGCTCCTCTTTATGCATTGGCTCAAGGAATTGCACTTGGTGGTATTTCGTTGACTGCTGAGTCTGCATATCCTGGTATAGCTATCCAAGCGCTGGGATTAACATTTGGAATTTTGGCTTCTCTTTTGGTATGTTACAAATCTGGTTTGATACTTCCCACAGAAAATTTTAGATTGATGATAGCTTCCGCGATTGGTGGAATAGTTATATTTTATCTAATAAATTTTGTAATGGGATTTTTTGGGAACTCGCTATCTATCATTAGTTCAAATTCACCTATGAGTATAGGATTTTCAGTTGTAGTAGTCGGCATTGCTTCGCTAAGTCTTGTATTAGACTTTGATTTTATAGAAGAAGGTGCTGAAAAAGGTATGCCTAAATATATGGAATGGTATGGTGCTTTTAGCCTTATGGTTACCCTAATTTGGCTGTATTTAGAAATCCTCAGACTTTTAATGAAATTAAGAAGTAGGTAATTAATTGAGCTCAATATTTTTTACTCTGCTCGCAATAGTTTCTTTATTCATCTTCTTTCAGCTTTCAAAAGTTAAAGCCTCTGGAAAACAGCTCAATAGGGAAAATAGAATAAACAGATTTGGTGGAATAAAAGTTAAAAATGAAAACATCATTGATGGAGAAGCTAAAGAGATTGTTGAAGATAAAAAGGAAACATAAATATGATTAAACTCCACAAAATTAAATACATAGGAATTGTAATAATTAGTTTGTTTGCATCCTTCGATGTTACCTCTAGTTATGGTGAAAATGCTCCAATTATTCTTCCTGGAGCTCCGGGAGAGCCATCAAAAAAAATTGATGCCGAAACCGCTACAAAAATAGCTAATAGTTCATACATAAAAGCTGATATAGATTTTCTAAAGGGAATGATTATTCATCACAAGCAGGCAATGTTAATGTCCCAAATGGCAGGTGATAGAACTAATAACAAAACAATTGTTGATCTTGCAAATAGAATTGATGTCTCTCAAGAAGATGAAATAAGCTTTATGGAAAGTTGGCTTAAAGAAAGAGATGAATTCAAATCTGATGCGTATGTAAATAGTAATATGGATCATATGGATCATATGGATCATATGGATCATAAAATGGCTGGAATGGCCACTGCAAGTCAACTTGAAAGCCTTAAGAATTCAAAAAGCACTGATTTTGATAGGCTGTTTTTACAATTAATGATTGCACATCATGATGGTGCTCTTGAAATGGTTAAAGAGTTAAGAAAATTTCCTGGAGCAGCATATGATCCAATTCTCAATGAGTTCGTTGCTGATTTGGTAAACGATCAAGGTGTTGAAATTGAGAGAATGAATACAATTGCAGTAAACCTGTCTGATGATCCAAGATCAGGTTTATCTGGAGGCTTGTTTATTGCAGAAGAAGCTATTTTAAATATGGAGTTAATTACATCGCTGAGGAAGCCTACAGGTTTTTTTGATCCAGAAAATCCAGAGGAAAAAGGTTCTGAAGATACCGATGAAGATAATGAAAATAAAACTACTGCAGAAATCTCAAGATCTTTAAGGTCTCCCATGCTTTCTTTTGCAAATACAGATATGGCTTTTAAAGACGATATTCTAGTGGCTGGTAGTTATCATGGTTTTAATATTTATAAACTTAATAATGATGGAGTTCCTAATTTGATATCGTCTGTAGTTTGTCCAGGAGGACAAGGTGATGTCTCCATTGTTGAAAACCTATTAATAATGTCTGTAGAGGAAATCAGAGGACGACTAGATTGTGGATTAGAGGGAGTTGGAAGAGATGCAAGCCCTGAAAGATTTAGAGGAATTAGAATATTTGATATAACAGATCTATCAAATCCTGTTCAAGTTGCAGCAGTGCAGACTTGTAGAGGGTCACATACTCATTCGGTTGTAGCCGGCCCAACAACTGATGGAAAAATAATTATTTATAATTCAGGAACTGGAAGGGTAAGAGATGAAGAAGAAATGTCTGAATGTATTGGAAATATAGCTGGTGATCAAAGGACTGCTTTATTTAGAATAGATGTAATCGAAATTCCAATTAACAATCCGTCAAAGTCAAAAATTGTTTCTAGTCCTGCTGTTTTTGCTGATCCAAAAACTGGTTCATTAGCTGGTTTATGGAAAGGTGGGGACCATGGTGATGATACACAAGATACAAGCAGAACTGATCAATGCCATGATATAACGGTTTTCCCATCTTTAAATCTTGCTGCTGGTGCATGTTCTGGTAATGGAATACTATTTGATATTGCAGATCCATATAATCCAAAAAGATTAGACGTTGTTACTGACATTGGGTTTGCTTATTGGCACTCAGCAACTTTTAATAATGATGGAACAAAGGTTATCTTTACCGATGAATGGGGTGGTGGTGGCCGTGCTCGTTGCAGAGCTTGGGATCCACTAGATTGGGGTGCAGATGCCATTTATGACATTGTTGATAATAAACTAGAATTCCAGAGTCATTATAAAATGCCGGCTCCTCAATTAGAAACAGAAAATTGTGTTGCTCATAATGGATCAATAATACCTGTGCCAAATAAAGATATTTTTGTTCAAGCATGGTACCAGGGTGGTATATCAATCATGGACTTTACAGACTCTAAAAATCCTATTGAAATTGGATATTTTGACAGGGGTCCAATCTTAGAGGATATATTAATTACTGGGGGTTATTGGTCTACTTATTTTTATAATGGATATATATATGGTACCGAAATTACAAGAGGTCTAGATGTTTTTAAATTAGTGCCTAGTAATTTTTTATCTGAAAAAGAAATTGTTGCAGCTTCAAATGCATATCCTTTGATTGGCCCTAAAGTTTTTAATCCGCAGCAACAAATTCCAATGACATGGCCGTCATTGAATTAGACTAAAGATTTGAAAGACCTTTTTAATCAATATGTTTACATTCTTGGTAGATCATTAATCGGTTTATTTTTTCTAATCCCTGGATCAATTAAAGTTTTATCATTTTCACAATATATAGAAATCCTAATATTAAATAATGTGCCCTTCCCTGCCTTTTCATTGGTGCTTGTGATTCTTTCGCAGTTGATATTTGGAACATCTATAATTTTTGGAAAATATATAAAACTTGGCTCAATAATTTTAGCTATTAATATAGTATTATTTAATTATTTCATTCATGATTTCTGGAATTTCAGTGATGTAGTTATCCAGAAACATGAGATGCAAAATTTTATAAAAAATACAGCAATAATAGCGGGACTATTAATCTTATATAAAACCGATGAAAGTAGCAGTTGATTTTGGAATATCGAATACTGACATAGTCACATGTGACGAAAGTCAAAAAAAATTCTTTTCAATTCCAACTAAAGATTTTAATAATAATATTTTAGAAAAAATTTTTAATGTTATTAAAATTGATGTCAACAAAATCGAAAAGATTGCAGTTACAGGAGGTAAATCAAGCAGCCTTCCAGACAAATTTAAAAATATAGATGTAAATAAAGTTAATGAAATTGATGCAATTGGTCTCGGAACAATTGAAATATATGGGCTTCTTGATGAGCCATTTGTTTCAGTTAGTACAGGTACTGGAACAGCTTGTGTTCATTTTGATTCTGAGAAATTTAATCATTTAGGAGGAATTTCTGTAGGTGGAGGCACTTTGCAAGGACTCTCAAAACTTATCAATAATGAGTCTAATCCAGATGTTATTGAAAATATGGCTTTAATGGGAGATAAAAATCATTTAGATATCTTAATTGGTGATGTAGTCAACGAAATAGGCTCCTTATATCCAGATGTTACTGCATCCAATTTTGCCAAGGCAAGGAATGACATTGATCCATCTCCTGAAGATATTTCTGCTTCAATTTCAAATATGGTAGGTGAAGTTATTGGAACAATTTCTTATCTCAATGCAATGATTTGTGGATTAGATAAAGTTTATTTCGTTGGAAGAGTTACATTAAATTCCACAATTAAAAAAGGTATTGAAGATAGATTGAGTCTAGCTAATGTTAAAGGAATATTTGAAGAAAACCGAGAATATGGTAATGTACTTGGTGCACTTAAATTCTTAGAGACGAAATAATATATATTTTTTGTATAATTAAATAAAATGGAAGTAATTACTGATAAATCATCGATAATAACATTCGCTATACCTGTATTCTTTTTATTAATTGTTATTGAGTACTTTTATGGTAAATATATTGGCAAGAATACATATCGCCTAAATGATACTGTAACAAGCATCGCTCTTGGAATGATTAGCAGGTTTCCAACGATGCTAAACCTTGGTGTTCAAAGTATTATTTTTGTTTACATAAGCTCTTATCTAAATTTAGAGCTGCTATCAGTAAAGAATCCTCTTACATGGATAATCGCTTTCCTGCTTTATGATCTTTCATATTACTGGATGCATAGAATGCATCATGAAATTAAAATCTTATGGGCAACTCACAGCGTGCACCATCATGGAGAAGACTTCAATTTAGCCACAGCCTTAAGACAAACAAGTACAGGTTGGTTATGGAAATGGATTTTTTATATGCCAATGATTATTTTAGGTGTACCCGGCGAAGTGTTTGTTACTGTCGCTGGAGTAAATCTAGTTTACCAATTTTGGGTTCACACTGAGCATATTGGGCACTTAGGATTTTTAGAAAAAGTATTTATTACTCCAATGAATCATGGTATCCATCATGCTAAAAATAAAGAATATATTGATGCCAATTATGGTGGCGTTTTTATTATTTGGGACCGCATGTTTGGTACATACATAGCAGAAAAACCTGAAATCAAGCCTGTTTATGGAACTGCAACACCTTTAAATAGTTGGAATCCCATATGGGCAAATTTTCAAGTCTTTTCAATAATGGTCAAAGATACTATTAAAACAAAATCTTGGAAAGACAAAATCAAGGTATGGTTTAGCCAGACTTATTGGAGACCAGATGATTGTATAGAAGAAAAAAATCCTGATGATTTTTACAAAAAATTCAATCCAGAAATTGGGTCTGATATCAAAATATTTAGCTTCTTTCAAATGCTTTTTACTATTATTGTCTCTGGTTCAGTTCTAACTTTCTTGTCCTCTCATACATACTTTGAGGTAATACTTTTTGGTATTTCATTGATTTCATTAACATCTTTAACAGGCTATTTGATGCAAGGTAATAGGTTTGCCTATCAACTGTTATTTTATTTCTCAGTACTATCTGTATCAGGAATATATTACTTTGAATTAATCAATAGCCAACTTTTATCAACAAAATTGCTTGTTGCACAATTGTCTATTAATGCGCTAATAGTGATTGGAATATACTTTATTCAATCGATATCTTTCACAAAATACATAGATTCAAAAACTAATTAACATCAAATCTATCTGCATTCATAACCTTATTCCAAGCATGAATAAAATCAATGTTAAATTTCTTATGAGAATCTTCTTCAGCATAAACCTCAACTATTGCTCTTAACTGAGAATTTGAACCAAAAACAAGATCTGATCTAGATGCTGTTCTTAACTTTTCTCCTGACTTTCTATCAAATGCTTCATAGGAATTACCTGTTCCATTTGGTTTCCATTGAACAGACATATCAAGTAAGGTTTTGAAGTAATCATTACTAAGTTTGTTATTATTTTTTGTAAAAAGACCGTAACCATTTGAGCTTATTCCTAAAGACCTCATACCACCAATAAGAACTGTCATTTCTGGAGCAGTTAGTCCTAATAATTGCGCTTTATCTAGCATAATTTCCTCAGGAGCAGTATTTACGCCATTTGCATGGTAGTTTCTAAACGCATCAGATTTAGGCTCGAGAACACTAAAAGATTCTACATCTGTTTGCTCTTGAGAAGCGTCACCTCTTCCTGGGGTAAAAGGAACTTTTTCTCCCGATGCCATCTCTATTCCAACATTACCAGCAAGAACAATAACATCTGCAATTGAAGCACCTGTTTCTTTCGAAATAGATTCATATATTCCGATTATTTTAGTTAATTGACTTGGATTGTTTGCCTCCCAATCTTTTTGAGGAGCTAACCTAATTCTGGCACCATTGGCGCCTCCACGCATATCAGAACTCCTATATGTTGATGCGCTAGCCCAGGCAGTTTCAACCATTTCTTGTATAGATAATCCTGAATCAACAATCATAGATTTTACTTTATCAATATCGTAATCTGTGTCTCCAGATGGGACTGGGTCTTGCCATATTAGGTCTTCTTGAGGTACTTCTGGTCCCATGTATCTCGTTTTTGGTCCCATGTCTCTATGAAGAAGTTTAAACCAAGCTCTAGCAAAGGCATCTGCAAATTCATTTGGATTTTCATGGAATCTTTTAGAAATTTTGTTATATTCTGGATCCATTCTCAGAGCCATATCAGCAGTAGTCATCATTGTTGGAACTTTCTTGCTTGCATCTTCTGCATCTGGTGCCATATCTTCTTCTGTTTGGCCCACAGCATGCCAAATATGAGCACCTGCTGGACTTTTTGTTAACTCCCATTCGTATCCAAACAATAAATCAAAGTAACCATTATCCCATTTTATTGGATTAGCAGTCCAAGCACCTTCAATACCACTCGTTATCGTGTCGCTGCCAACTCCTGAGCCGTAATTGCTGGTCCATCCAAAACCCATTTCTTCAAGTGGGGCACTCTCAGGCTCAGATTGAACATTTTCTTCACCGCCAGCTCCATGCGCTTTTCCAAAAGTATGCCCTCCTGCAACTAAGGCAACAGTCTCCTCGTCGTTCATGGCCATTCTTCCAAATGTTTCTCTTATATCATGAGCGCTTGCTAACGGATCTGGGTTACCGTCAGGCCCTTGAGGGTTTACATAAATCAAACCCATCTGAACTGCCGCTAGGGGATTATCTAATTCTCTTTTCCCCTTATATCTCTTACTTTCGAGCCACTCGGATTCAACACCCCAATGGATATCCTCCTCAGGACCCCAGATATCAGGTCGTCCTCCGCTAAAGCCAAATGTTTTACCACCCATAGACTCAATAGCAACATTGCCAGCTAGAATTAGTAAATCAGCCCAGCTAATCTTCTTTCCATATTTTTGTTTAATAGGCCATAAAAGGCGTCTAGCCTTATCCAGATTTCCATTATCTGGCCAACTATTAAGAGGAGCAAATCTTTGAGCACCAGTTCCTCCTCCACCTCGTCCGTCTGTATTTCTATATGTCCCAGCTGCATGCCATGTCATTCTAATAAAGAAAGGACCGTAATGACCATAATCTGCAGGCCACCAATCTTGAGAATCTGTCATCAAATTATTCAGGTCATCTTTTAAAGCTTTGTAGTCAATTTTTGGAAACTCTTCTCTATAATCATATCCCTCATCCATTGGATTGGATTTTTTATCATGTTGATGAAGAATATTAAGATTTAATTGGTTTGGCCACCAATCTTTATTAGATGTTCCGCTTGAACTATGCGTTGTCATTGCCCCATGCATTACAGGACAT